>CAZPPD010000753.1:0-3425 GCA_964588185.1 uncultured Alcaligenaceae bacterium
AATGGGGATACCGCCATCGGGGGCGCGGGAGCAGATTTGATTACCCCTTCGGGCCGCAGCACCATTAATCCCAATGCCTTATCCTTCCTTTTCGGGGAAGCCGACCGGGATACTATCAACGGCATTGTCGGCCCGGATGAAATTCGCCCAGGGAACGAAGCGAATGTGATTGGCGGCGACTTAAATGGGGATACCCTCTTCAACGAAAGCGGAGTAGATTCCATTTTGAGTGATATCAGTAACACCACCATCGTTTAAGACAAGGAATACTTCTAGATCCATATGTTGGACGGTCCTCCAGGGCCGTCCTAATTTTGAAGCCTTAAGTCAAAATCCCTATCTCCAGAAAATCCTGCAAGCCTATTCCACATTTCCTGATTTTCGAGCTATAGTTGTTACAGCAGAAGCTTTAGAGGCAAAATTAGAGCTTCCTCCCACCTTGATTGATACGACCAGAACACCTGGAACCGGAACAGTGGAGTAGAATATGTCAATCCTTTCTAATATTTCCCGTAGAAAATCCGTAAACAGCCAAAATCCGACGGATTCCCAAGAGGCGCAAAATAAACCCGCCCAACAAACCTCCTTGTTGGATATTCTTGGACCGGATGACCCCTTGGTTCGGGAGATGCAGCAACTGCTGGACGAAACCAAAAGGTTAAACAGCGAGATTAAGGGAACTCCCCTAGAAGAAACCCCTTTGCCCCAACCATTGCAGGAACCGGTATCGGAAGACAATCGGCACCTGCCGCTGGAGGAAATCCCCCAACCGGAAACTTCCCAGAGCCCGACGACGGGTGAGCAGAATCGACATTCCTCAGAAGTTCACTCGGAAGCTGCGGGGCAATCCGAAGTTTCTGAGCCATTGGATAGCGAAGATCTGAATGAGTTGGCTCGGCTCCGTGAAGAAAACAGTCAACTGAAAAGCCGTTTGGAGGAAGTGGAACAGATTTTGGCTGCTACCACCAACCAGACCGAAGAAATGTGGACCGAGCAGTTGAAGGAATATGAGTCGTTGCTGGAAGAAAAATCGGAAGTGATTCGCCATCTCCATCAAGAAATCCAACAGCTAAGAGAAGGCGGCGAAAAGGAAGGCCAAGCTGCTAAACCTGTGGGGAATGATCAGACGGCAATGCACCAGGAATTGCTGGCCTTGAAGGAACAGCTGGAGACTGACCGCCGGCATTTAGAAGAAGACCGAAGGATGCTGGAAGAAGATGAGGCAGCATTGATGGAACAAGCCAGACAAAATGAATTGGCTTTGTCCAAAGACCGAGTTGAATTGGCTCGGCAAAAATCAGAACTGCAAAGGCTCTATCAAGATTTCCAACGTGAGATCGAGAAGATAACGCGGGACGGAAATCTACGCGAACGCTTGATTCAGGTCAAGCAGCAAAGAGATGTCAACGGGCAATCGAGACCGGCTCCCCGAGCAGCTGTACCCACTCAAGCAGCACTAAACAATCCAGCCAACGATTCAGAACCAAGACCTGGGTCGAGTGGATTGTTGAAGAGGATATTCGGATAGATAACAAGGAATCGGAGCCAACAAATTAAAATAAGCCCACCGAATTTTCAGTGGGCTTTTCCATTATTACAGGCAATTAAGATTCACCGTCAGGCTGTTTCTTCTTACCACTATTCTTTTCTTTGTTACCTGGTACAGGTGGAACAGAAAGATCATTTGGATCAACTACCGGCGGAGCGGGTGTAGGCGTTTGCTGATTCATCATGAAATCAACTAAGTCAATCAACCAACCTTCATCCGTCTTGTAAAAGGTGATTTCTAATTTCTTGCCTTTTTTGGTTTCCACTTTTCCAGTAGCAGATTTTCCGTCGTCACTTTTCGTGACTTCTTCCAGTTTCGCTCCTTTGAGGAGATTGGAATCTTTTTTACCGAGTCCTACTTTATCCATTTTCGATTTTACAGCTTTCAAAAACCCGACCTGGTTTTTGACCTTTGCGCCGTAGGATGAGAACAACTTAACTAATTCTTTTTTGTCGTTGGCAACCTTGGGTAATTTCTGGCCTATTTCTGCCAGAGCATCCTTTTTTACCCCGTATTCTTTCAAAATCTTTCCTTCCTTGTCTAACTCGGAAGCCATCTGAATCATAGTTCCGGTAAGGAAATCCCTGGATTCCTTGGTAACTACTTTCGTGATGCCTTCGATGTCATCCGGCTTCAAATCTTTGGCAGCTTCAAATACCTCTTCGGGGCTCTTGTAACCCTTTGCCGAAGGTTCTTCCCCATCCTTCTTTTTGGAGCCTTTCCCACAGCCGGTAACATTAATGGAAATTGCTACCATGGCTAGGACAAACAAGCTAAACCAAAACTTTGCTTTCATCAGTAACTCCTTCTGGTGTTGGTAAGTACCTGCATCCGTGAAGTCATGCTAGGACTATAGATAGGATTTTCAACTCGCGGAATTATTCCCGAAAAAATATTAATTTTTTGCCATTCTTATTGGATACCGGCTTTCACAATGGCCAGAAATTGGTCCGGTTTTAAGCTGGCTCCGCCAACCAAAGCCCCATCCACATCCGGTTGGCCCATCAAGGTTGCCGCATTGTCCGGTTTGACACTTCCGCCGTATTGAATGATCAGATTTTCAGCTGCAGGAGCCCCAAACAAGTCGCCTATGCGCTTACGAATGAACGCATGAGCATCCTGAGCTTGATCGGGAGTAGCGGTTTGCCCGGTACCGATGGCCCAAACCGGCTCATAAGCCAACACCACCTTTTGCAACGACTCAGCAGAAACATTCTCCAAACCTTTCGTTACCTGCCGGTCGAGCACCTCATTGGTTTGGTTGGCTTGGCGCTCATCCAGTGTTTCCCCGATACACAAAATGACTTGCAAGCCGTTCTCCAAGGCACAATGAACCTTGCGGTTTATAAATGCATCGTCCTCTCCCATTTTGTGGCGGCGTTCGCTGTGGCCGAGAATCACGTGAGTGCAGCCGACATCCAGAAGCATGGTGGGGCTGACTTCTCCAGTGAAGGCTCCATCTTTTTCGGGGTAAAGGTTCTGAGCCCCAAGGTGGAGCGGGGAGCCTTTGACAACTCCGGCAACAGTGGCCAAGTAAGGAAAAGGGGGGCAAACCGCTACTTTTACATTCGCGTTGGCATCCACGCCCTGAACAACTGACTTGGCAAGCTCCTCTGCCGTTTTCAAGGAGGTAAACATTTTCCAGTTGCCGGCTACAAATTTGGTTCGCACTTTATTACGCCTCAAAAGAATGGGGTTTTTTCGATGAGTTCCTGGTAGTGTCCCGTATCACAAATTCGTTAATAATTTTCATTTTAAATCGGGTGGCAATGCTTTCGGGCCGGGCTATTAGAAAGCTAGGTGACGCGACTTCGCAGCCCGAAAGCATGTTCGGGCCGAGCATGCTTTCGGGCTGGGGATGTCACGGCAACTAAAT
>CAZPPD010000754.1:0-3425 GCA_964588185.1 uncultured Alcaligenaceae bacterium
TTTAACTCAAAATTGTACCGGTTAATTCCCTTGTGGATTTCGACATAGATCGGGCTCAACAAAGGTGTCCGATGCTCCCGGGCGATAGGAACATCGACTTGAAAGGTGACCTTGGCTTTTCCGACCGGAATGCTAGTCAGGCGAAAACTACCATCCTTATCAAATGGGGAAGAATAGGATTTGCCATTTACCATCCAGACGGTGATCTTGCCCCCCTCAATTGGATTTCCGCGGAAATTAATTCTCCCTTGTAGATTTGTCTTCTCGGTGTTTGAAACTAGGACCGTGTTAGCGAGGGGCAATTGGAGGTGCCAGTTGTTATTTTCTCTTCGAAATGAAATCTGGATACTCTTGTAATGCCGCCTGAGAATTATCGTGGCAGTTGCCTTCCCATCTGTAATTTGCAGGTTCTGCATCTCCGGATTCGCTGTTTCAAACCCCGCCAAAAATTGTTCCATGAGATTCGGCTCGACTTCATGCAAGGCAATCAGTGTGTCCCTGAAGAAAGCAGGGGGATCATCAACGGCTCCCAAGGTGACCAGGAAAAGTGTTAAGGTCACCATCAGAGCCGCGAACACCGGTCGGCGCTTACTCCACTTAAGAACTCGTTCTACCTTTCCAACCGGACGTGCCTGAATTGACTGACCGCTCAGCCAGCGATTCAAGTCCGCCGCCATTTTCTCTGCCGAACCGTAGCGACGTTCTGGTTTTTTCTCGAGGCATTTAAGGCAGATCGTTTCCAGATCCTGCGGAATAGTTGGATTTAACTGTCGAGGCGATACAGGTTCTGTCTCTCGCACTTGCTGGAGGATTTCCAACAAAGTGGCAGTCTGGAAAGGAGGCCGTCCGGTCAACAAGCAGTACAATAAGGCTCCCAAAGCATATACATCGGCGGCCGGTCCGACCTTTTTGGTCTTGCCTTCTGCTTGCTCCGGCGACATATAACCGGCGGTTCCCAAGATTTGCCCCGTCACCGATATGGGCTTATCGGAGTCCAACCGTTTGGCTAATCCAAAATCGGTGATTCGCGGTTGTCCATCGCTATCGATGAGGATGTTGGAGGGTTTCAAATCCCGATGAACAATCCCTTGCTTATGGGCATACTCAACCGCTTCGGCAATTTTTTCCGTTAGCTCTGCCGCCCGGGGTGGTGCAAAAGGGCCGGTGGAAAACTTTGTTTCCAGACTGGCACCTTCGACAAATGGCATGGAAAAATAGTATTGCCCCTCTTCCTCGCCAAATTCATAAACGGGAACAATTGCCGGATGGTCGAGTCGGGCAGTTGCTTCGGCTTCCGTGAAAAAACGGTCGATGTCTTGTTGCTGTGCCAGTTGGCCAGCCAATATCATCTTCACTGCAACGAAACGGTTGAGACTTACCTGCCGCGCTTTGTAAACGATGCCCATGCCACCGCGCGAAATTTCCTCCAGCAACTCATAATCGCCCACTGAACGGATCTTTTTGAGATGATTTTTTTGCGTTTCCTCTTGGGAAAGGCCAACAGTTCCATAGTCGGATGATGCAGCCTCCTCCTTAAAGGCCTGCGAATCACAAGGCTTTTCGAAATCCTGTAAACCAACTTGCAGAAGACAGGCGGGAC
The DNA here is from genome assembly GCA_964588185.1 of uncultured Alcaligenaceae bacterium. Taxonomy (GTDB): domain Bacteria; phylum Planctomycetota; class Planctomycetia; order Gemmatales; family Gemmataceae; genus CAZPPD01. The sequence goes on from CAZPPD010000754.1 coordinate 1,601, forward strand.
AAAACTCCTGAGTAGCATTGGTCAACTGATTTCCACAGCGTGGACACTGAATCATTCTCATAGCAGAATACCTCTCACATGCTTTCCTATTGTTGGTTACAGGAAATTTGTGAGGAGGTTACAGAAAAAATTATTTTGGTCTAAAAACAGCGAACAGGTGGTTGATCTCGTCTTCCACATCTGCCGAAGTGGCTACTGTCTGGGCAATTTCCTCTCGAAGCAGGGTGCGGTAGCGGTTGCGCATCCGATGGACAGCAACTTTTACCCCACTATCAGACATCCCTAACTTTTGTGCTGCTTCGGAATAGGGTTTGAGTGGATTTGGTCCCGCCAGGAAACATTGCAGATGGTTGAAAATATCCTTCTTGCCGGCCCGAATGTATTCGCAACGCAACCTCTCCACAACCTGATCCAGCAATGTCTGAGCCCAATCGCGTTCGTAAATATTTTCCGGGCTTCTGTTATCGATTAAATCATTGCTGAGGCGAGGATCGGCATTGGCAAAATCCAAAGGAAACGGCAAGTCGATAATCCTTTTCTTGGCTTTTTGCTTCTCCCATTCGTTGATCATAAAATTGCGAAAAGCAGTAAGAAGAAAGGAACGAAATCGACCGCGTTCCGGGGTTGCCACGGCCAGTAAATCTTTTTCCATGAGATGAGCAAAAAAAGCTTGCGTCAAGTCTTGAGCGGCGTCAATGGCAAAAGTTTTTCGTCGAGCGTACCAGTACAAGGGAAGCCAATAGCGGCTACACAAGTTCGCCAATGCTGTGGATTTTTCCTCCTCAGGCAAACCTCCAGCAGCTAAGATCAAACTCCAATTTGTCGTTTCAAATTTTGAGATTTCGCCTCCTGGTTATTTTTGCTCTCATTTTTTCACTTGGCTTTCGGCATTCAATTTCAGAGGAAATTCCACTTCTCGGAGGTAATATTGTTAGCGATGAGATTGTGGACATTGCTGGCACCGGCCATGGGGTGGACTGCACCGTCCAGTTACTAGTGTTTAATAGGAAAGGAGTTCTCCGGCCAGATAGTCTTCCACGGAAATCTGGGCAGCCAACTTACGTGCAACATCATAAATAGATCTTAACGTTTCAGACCAAGTTCCTGCAAAAAAATAGTTTTTGGCGTATCAGCCAGTGTTTGAGAGGAATCGAAAATTACTTTTGTGGAGTTGGTTTTTTTTCCGAACCCGTGTCCTTGGTCTCTTCCTCAGGTTGATACATGTAAACCGCTACTACCGGCAGGCCGATCAACACCCCAAGGACCAATATCCCAATAACTATTCGCAGCCAAGCAGGCATGCCGGTGGGTTGTTCCAGATCTTGCTTTTTCTGCTTTCGCTCACGGCGGGCGCGGATTTTTTCATTCTTGAGCCTTTTTTTTTCTACCAGGCGAGCTGCTTTCAGTTCCGCGCGGCGTTTTTATTTATTCTCATATAGATGCCATTCATTCCGGTGTTTCTCCCGGTTGGAGGAACGTTTCTTTGCTTCCCCGGCATCCGGTTTTTCTCTAGGAGTTCGCCTTCGCTCCTTACTTGGAGATCTTTCCGATTTTCCTGGGGAAACCGGAGTGGCCTTGGGTAAGGAATCCCCCGACCCGCCAAAATCAAAGACGTTGCCGCATTCCGGACAGCGGAGTTCCCCCGCCCCTTTCACTTGGGAATGGGGGAACTCGTATTCGCAGGTCGGATTGAGGCAGGGAAAACCTTGGCTCATGTACTTGTTCAACTTAAAGGAAAATTCCACGGCGCTAGTGGTTGGATGTCGCATAAAGGGGTCAGGTAGATCAGGTACATTTTGTCGGAACGGCCTGAAGGGTGTTCCCT
>CAZPPD010000755.1:0-3425 GCA_964588185.1 uncultured Alcaligenaceae bacterium
GGTTCGACGGCTACGAGATCGTCCAATACTTGGGAATGGTTTGGGGGATCAGCGTCCGCTCCAAAGATTTCGGTCAAGACTGTGCCATGTCTTGTAAACAAGTTACCGGCGGGGAATTGCAATCCTGGGCCACTTTGGCGGACGAATCCCGCCAACGAGCCGTGGATCGCATGATGGAAATGGCCGCCCGCATGGGAGCCAACGGCATCATCAATGTTGTTTTTGAATTAACCGGAGCCCAACAAGGGAACACCCAAGTCGTCGCTAATGGAACCGCAGTGGTGATTCAGCCCGTTTGGAATTTCGTAACTACCGGAGCAATGGGGAATATCGCGGCCGAAATCGCCGATATTCTCGAGAGAAAACAATGATTTCCCTTGCTCGACTCAAGCTCCGGCTACTGGAGAAATCCTTGTGGTGGAAACATTCGTGGTGGTTCCAACTTGCTCATGGTCCATTATGTGATCGCTACCGTCACAATACCTTTAAAATCGGCTCCTTTTACTTATGCCGGAGTTGTACATTACTCTACCCCGCCTCGATTATCACTCTGGGGGCAACTTTTTGGTTCCAACCGGAATTAGTTCCGATTCTCATTGCGGCCTATTCGTTACTTCCCATCTTACTCTTCGCTTCTTACCCCTGGATTTACCGAAAAATCCCCCGGCTCATCCGGGATGCCATTCGGATAGGAACGGGAATATTCTCGGGATTCCTGTTTAGTTTGCTGCTTACCAGTTGGTTTTGGTTGAGTCTCGCAACCTTTGCCGGATTATTCGTGGTATTCAAATTCTTCCAGGCCAAGCGAAAACATGTGAAACAAACCGAATGCAACGGATGCCCGGAACTTGGCGGCAATGCGGTCTGTTCCGGTTACCAGCAACAGGCCGATTCCATTCGAAATTACCGAGCCTGCCTTGAGGAGGAGTATAATAAACCGGGAGTCATTTCTTTGCTCATCCCTAAAGCCGACTACAACGGCCATCTCCGTTCCAACAAAGAAGCTTGACGAGGATTGCCCAATTGGTAAGATTTAAATTCTGGACGAATTGGACAGGTAGCTCAGTTGGTAGAGCGAAGGACTGAAAATCCTTAGGTCCCCGGTTCGAACCCGGGCCTGTCCACTTTAAATAAGGCTGCAAGAGTACTAATTTGCAGCCTTATTTCTTTGGTGGGAAGGATCGCGAAACTTCAGGGAAGGGACATTCTATTGACGTCCGCATTTTGCCGACTCAACCTTCCTTCCATTCCCTAAAGCTACACTTCTTACTATTCCCTTCGTTAAATCATCCTTACTCGTTTTAGCCAAAAGCATCTCCCAAATCTGTTTTGCCACAGCTTGACCAAAGTCGCTAGATTTTGGCTGTAATAGCAAAATACTGATGCGATTTCGGCAACATTCTTTAGACCTCATTTTCGGCTGTGACAAAGCCCTAGGTCTGTTGCTGGTACCGTTTTTGCAGAGTTATTTTTCAGTTGGTTGCAAACAAACTGGAGTTAGTAGGGAGGGTAAATCATGATTCCGCAAATGAATAAAGAGTCGTGCAAAGCTTTTGAAGCTTGGTCGAACACAATGATCAGAATGTTGTATTTGCCTTGGACATTTTATCTTCGGCAGTGCGAGATGGGGTATCGCCGTCTAGCTTCCAATATGGATTTTTTGCAGATTCGAGAAAGGGGGAATCCTGTGCCAAGCACCACAACGCAAAAGGATAAAGAGTCGCTCGAAAAATTGGCGCGCGAGCGTGTCAAAGAAGGGCTGGCACCACCGCCGGAAATCTATCTTTCTCCCACCCGTGAACAGATTGATTGGCTTCAATTTCCGCTGTGGGCAAGACCCTCGGACCCGGAATTGTTTGAAGGCAGCGCGCATGAAGGTTGAAAATGGGACGTTTTCGACACCCTAAATCCCGGGACGGACCCCTTTTCCTTTCCGCCTCCTGATCCGATTCGCACAGTGTGTGCGGATTTAATCATCAGCCTGAAGCTCTCCCGGAAATTTCAGCCGTCTTTCCTTAGAAAAATACCATTTTCAAAAATTTTGTGTCGGTATGAAGTTTGCCCTTAAAGAAATCAAATCAATCGAAGCATCAATGGAATGGAATAACTAATGCAACAACGAAATAAGCTTACCCTGGACGGCAATGAAGCTGTGGCTTCTGTCGCCCACCGTACTAACGAACTGATAGTACTTTATCCGATTACTCCTTCCTCACCGATGGGGGAGAAATGTGATGAATTGTCGGTTCAAAACAAGCGGAATATCTGGAATGCGGTTCCGGATATAACCGAGATGCAATCGGAAGCAGGTGCAATCGGCGCGGTTCATGGCGGGTTGCAGACCGGGACGCTGGTTACTACCTTTACCGCTTCCCAAGGTCTTTTGCTCATGATTCCCAACATGTACAAGATTGCCGGGGAATTATCCAGCTTTTGTATGCACGTGGCAGCCCGCACCGTTGCGACACATGCTCTGTCTATTTTCTGCGACCATTCCGATGTGATGGCGTGCCGGCAAACCGGTTTTGCTTTGCTCTGTTCCAACTCGGTTCAGGAGGCTCATGATTTTGCCTGCATCGGTCAGGCAGCCACCTTGGAAGGAAAAGTACCTGTTCTCCATTTCTTTGACGGTTTTCGCACATCCCACGAAGTGGCCAAAATTGAAGAGCTTAACGACGAAGATTTGGGGGACATGATTGATGAGAACTGGATTGCCGAACATCGTCGCAGTGCCCTAACGCCAGATCGGCCCCTGCTACGAGGCACCGCCCAAAACCCGGACGTTTTCTTTCAAGCGCGGGAGGCTTGTAACAAATACTACAATGACCTGCCCGCCCTTGTGCAAAATAACATGGATCGCTTTGCCGAACGGACCGGTCGGCAGTATCACCTTTTCGACTATTTTGGTGATTCTCAAGCAGAGAACATAATCATCTTGATGGGCTCCGCAGTTGACACCGCCCGAGAGACGATCGAATATTTGAACCAAAAAGGAGAAAAAGTTGGCGTCCTTAGCGTCCGTCTGTTACGCCCCTTTTCGGTCAAGGATTTCATCAATGCCTTGCCGGCGACCACCAAAAACATAGCTGTTCTTGATCGTACAAAAGAACCCGGGGCCATTGGCGAGCCGCTTTACATGGACGTGGTTACTGCCATTCATGAGGCCATCGAAGAAGGCACTGCCCATTTCCAACTACCTCGCATTATCAATGGTCGCTACGGCTTGTCCTCCAAGGAGTTTACTCCTGCAATGGTGGAAGCGGTCTTCCAAGAGCTGACCAAGGACAAACCCAGAAAACACTTTTCTATTGGCATAATGGAAGATGTTACCCACCTTTCCCATACTAACGACCAAGAACTGGATATCGAGACCGACGATGTGGTGCGGGCGGTGTTCTATGGTTTGGGTGCGGATGGGACGGTGG
>CAZPPD010000756.1:0-3421 GCA_964588185.1 uncultured Alcaligenaceae bacterium
AGTTCTATCACTCCCCCATCTCCGGCAGCAACCACCGGAACTTGGCAGGCCCCTCCCTCCACTATTACCCGCCCGAAAGGTTCCGGTGCAATGGAGGAGTGAACTAAAACATCAATACCATTGAGAGCTCGAACGGGATCTTTCGTAAACCCAGTGAAGTAAACTTTGTCGGAGATTTGTAACCGATTGGCTTCTTCGATGAGTTCGTCGGTAAAACCACGTTCGCCAACGGTGTCGTAGATTTCCCCGCCCACAATAACAAACCGGGCATCGGCACCTTTGGCAAGCAGACCGGCGGCCATTCGCAGGAATTCAATCTGACCCTTCCAGCGAGCAAGAACACCTAAAACACCAATTATTTTCGTTTTTTTGCCGACTCGGAAGTGATCACGATAATCATCGTGGCGTTGAATAGTGTATTTATCCGCATCCAAGCCATTGTAGATTATTTCGGCAGGATAACCGGGAGGAACCAATGAATCCAGAGTCGCATTTGAGTTGGCGATGATGTGCGGATCCGATATGCGGCGCAGACCTTTTAATATGGTTCGGGTCGTTCCTTTGAAAATGTCGCGCAGATGCCAAAGAAGAGGTATTCTTTTTTGCAACAGGAGAGCGGATAAGATGTGACACTTGATTCCGGTGGTGTGAATTAAGACGGATTCCTTTTCATAGATTTGCTGCTTTAATTTTTTGAGGTAGCCGGCTAATCCCGGCACAGAAGATACCCCCTGGAGAAATGCCTGAAGGGGTGCCTTCCGACTCATCTTCAAGAAATTCGCCGGCATTTCCAAAACATCATAAGCAACACCCCGAAGGTCGAGTTGTTCCAGGAGAGGACCTTTTGCCTGGGGAATTAACACCCACGGTTCGTACTCGGAACCTTCCATTCCATCCAGCAAATCCAGAAGACTTCGCTCCGCACCTCCCAAATGGGTAGCAACAGAAAAAAAACAGATCCGTTTCATATCTGGTAATGTTCTTTCCAAAGCTGGAACATAATAAGGGACCATAACAAGTGGGAATGGTTGGCTCGCTTATCCAAATGCTGCCGAACCAATTTGCCGACGGCTTGGGCGTCAAAGAATCCTTCGATTTGTAACCGTTCCCGGCCCAAAAAATCATCCAACAGATATTTTAAATCCCCACGAAGCCACTCGCGCATGGGAATACTAAAGCCTTGTTTTTTTCTCTTAGCGATGGATTCGGGTAATTTCTTCGATAAAAGTTTCCGCAGAATATATTTTTTGGTCCCGTTTTGGTACTTGTAAGAGAATGGCACCTGCTGGGAAAACTCAGCCATCTCGTTATCCAAAAAGGGAACGCGTAGCTCCAAACCAAAAGCCATGCCGGCCCGGTCGGTTTTTTGCAGGACGGTATCAACAAGAAAGGTTCGCAGAAAAACCTGGTTGATCTGCTCGGCCCACTCAACACCTTTTACCTCCTCGGCAATGGAATCAAACATCGGACATTGTTTGGAGGGCTTGTCTTGCAAGAGATTGGCAATTCGATCCAGCCGCATGGGGCCAATGGTGCCGACAAAATATTGGAAGCACTCCGATTGGCTGGAAAACTGCAAGATGTCCAGAAACTTGGTAATTCGTTGTCCGCGCAGACCCATCCGGGATAACAAAGGATACAGAACATTGCGAAGGACCGAAACCACCCGGCGGCGTAAACCGGTTGGAACGCGGAGGTAGCCTTCCAGATGCAAAAGAATCTGGTGGTAGATATATCCGAAGAACAATTCATCTCCGCCATCTCCCGATAATGCGACGGTAACTTTTTCCCTGGCATTTTTGCACAAGAGCAGCGTCGGCAAGTTGGTCGGATCGGCAAAGGGTTGGTCGAAATACTGGGGAAGGTCTGGAATCAGGTTAAAGAAATCCGAAGCGGATACTATGTACTCGTTATGGTCGGTCCCCAATGCATCGGCGACCACCTTGGCGTAGCGGGTTTCATCAAATTCTTCTTCCTGATATCCAATCGAGAAGGTTTTTACTTTCCCGGGATTTCCCGCCACACTGGCTGCCGTCAAAAGGCTGGAATCAATCCCGCCACTTAGAAAACACCCCAAAGGAACGTCACTCACCATTTGCCGGTGAACCACTCGGGTGAGTTTCTCATCCAGCTCCGCCAACCAATCTCCTTCCGTCTTGGGAAGCTCGGCAGTGGAACCGTCCGGAATCATCTCGCTTATATTCCAGAAACAATGGCGTTCAAACTTTCCTTCTTCTACCCGCAACCAATGCCCGGGGGGAACTTGCGAAATGTCTTTGAAGATGCTTAACGGATGCGGAACATGACTGAATTTCAAGAAATAGTAGAGGGTTTGCGAATCGATGTCCCGGGAGATCCAAGGGACTTGCATCAGTGGTTTAAGTTCGGAAGCAAAAGCCAAATTCCCGTCTTGGAATGCATAAAACAGAGGCTTAATCCCGAACCGATCCCGGACCAGTAGAAGCAGCGGTTGCGATCCACGCAGATCCAGCACCGCAAAAGCAAAGATCCCATTTAAACGCCGGAAGCAATCCTCCCCATAATGCTGGTAAGCATACAGTAACACTTCGGTATCAGAGGTAGTCTGAAATCGATACCCGGCATTTTCCAATTCCAGTTTCAGTTCCCGAAAATTATAAATCTCCCCGTTGTAAATCAATCCAATGGTTTTTTGAGGATTCCAAAAGGGTTGATTGGCTGCATCGGAAAGGTCCAGGATTTTCAACCGCCGATGACCCAGTCCAATATTTTGCTGGACAAAGATATTGCCCGCATCCGGTCCCCGGTGGGACATCGCATCCGTCATCGATTGGAGTAAAGGCTCGGATACAGGTTCTCCGGAACGGAGAAAAAGGCCGTTAATACCGCACATGGGAAAACCTAAATGGAGTAAATTAGCGTGTTGGGTTTGTATTCTTTAGGAAATAAATGGGGAGGTTGGAAGGGAGAGTTTGGGTGTCCCACTGGATTTTGGAATTTCTCTGGATTTTGGGTCCCATGTTCGCCCCGCTTTTTGTTCGAAGGCTATGTAAACTAAATATCTTGGCGAGCATGCTACCAATATGTGGATTACAAACACAAATTTCAGGGACACCCGATAGCCTAATGTTTCTTCTCGAGGTTTGAAAAATATTGCAAACAATGGTTCACAATTCGATTCGCAGCTTTACCATCTCCATAAGGATTGTGGCTAAAACTCATTTTTTCGTATTCGGATTTGTCGTTTAGGAGTTTGGTCGTTTCTGAAATAATTTTGTCCGGGTCCGTTCCGACAATTTGAACCGTTCCCGCCTCTACCGCTTCCGGTCTCTCGGTCGTATCGCGTAAAACCAAAACCGGCTTTCCCAAACTGGGAGCATCTTCGTGAACTCCGCCCGAATCGGTCTAGTTTTAGGAGGCCGCTTACATTAAATCGACAGAC
>CAZPPD010000757.1:0-3421 GCA_964588185.1 uncultured Alcaligenaceae bacterium
GACTTTATCGATAGAGATCGTTCCCGGTTTGGGAAGTTCGACCTCTTGGCCGTTTCCGGCATAAGCAAATGAAGTTGAAACCATCAACAACACAAAAAGGGATCGAAAATACTCTTTCATCATTCACCTGACTTTTGATTTTTCGAAGGGAATCAGATTTGTTTTTTGCTCAGAAAATTAGACGGAGTTGGCCCTAATAATATTTGAATTAATCAGGCTAATGGCCGGCCATTGCGCCGGTTTTTCTCCACTTTGGCCAAAGTCGCTTTTTCGATTGCTCGCCAATATTCTTTCCAGGACTCTTTCCCCAAGATTCCCCACTGGAGGTAAGTTCGCAAGAATCGTAACTTGTCCGTTCTGGATATTAAGGGTTGGTTCCAAAAACTGGCGTTCAGCCGGGCCAAATTCTTAATTCTTAGTTTTTTGCCCAGATGATGTTCGCGAGTGATTCCCACCAAGTCAATGAAACTGTAGGGATTGGGGCAAGCACTGGTGAGTATGAATTCTCTGTCAGCACATTCCTCATGTTTGGGAAAAACTTTCACCAATAAATTCGGGGCTTTAAGGTCCCGGTGTGCTAGAAACCGGGCATGAAGTTCCCGAATCAAGATGGCGAGTTGTTCGATATTTTTCCAAATGATCGGGCGGTAAGAATCCGGATTCAATTTTGCAATCGCGGTAAAGGATTGATGCAAGTCGCCTTGGGAATCCACTTTATCCATGAGCAGGTAGCCCTCGTGAAGCAATCCCCAGTGGCGGCGGTGAAATACCGCCAATGGCCGAGGGGTCGGCAATCCCCGCTCGCGTAAGCAATGACCGAAAATCCAGGATCGCATGGTAGGAGAACAACGCAACCGGTTAATCATTGGGTCGTAACAATCGGTCACCTCAAATTTCTTGTAAATGACTTGGCGTAATTCTCCCCCTACAACGGAGGTGAATTCCACAACTTTAGCACTGCGGGAGTTTTTCAGGAACTTGGCCTGGGGGTCTTGAAATGGGGCATCAGGATTCTCCAAGAGCTTTTTCAAAGCCAGCTGGTCGAAGTCGGACACGACAAAGCCAACAAGTTCTCGCGTTCGGATTCGGCGATTATGCCGATTGCTTTGCAGCCAGCGATGATCGCGATCGTTCCAGAAGCGGCGGTTGGATTCCCTGGTTTCCCGTTCCAAATCACAAGCAATCCCAGGTGCACATACCCGCTTGCCCGGAATAAGCTCTCCTTCCCGTTTCCATTGGGCCAACTGTAGTTGCCAGACCTCGGAATTCCTCGCTTGGAAATAGGCTTGCCAGAAATGCAAACGGTCGGTGCGGCTTGCTCGTAAAGATAGCCAACGGTTTAACATGGCCAGGTTTTCTTTACTTTTTTTCCAGGACAAGGGGGGATTCAAGCGGACGGCTTGCAAGTCAATCAAAAAGAATTTCGGCTGATTCGTCTCATCAAATTGAATGAGTATATTGCCGCAATGGAGGTCATGATGATGCACACCGGCATCGTGCAACCGGGCCAGGAATTTTCCCAACGACTCCGCTAATTTTGCCCGAAACGGCTGATTCCCGCGCAAATAGTGAGTGTTTTCCTCCAAGTAGTGATTCAACTGTGCGGTTTCATCCAAGCTCCGAGTTAGTAGGAAACTCTCGCCAATTCCAAAAGCAGTCCCGTTTTGTTCCCCGATGGCTAGTGGCTCAATCGTGGGAATTCCCCGAGCGGCGACTGCCAAAGCTTTGTTATATTCCATGCGAGCTTTACTGGGGCGGATTAGTTGACGCAGCCAGGTCTTTTTGTCCGGAATAAGATTGTGTTTGATGTAAAATTCCAACTGCGGCAATTTCACCTGGTAAACAATGCGGTGGGGGCCTTTCTTTACGACCTTGGCTTGCTCGGATTCCAGCCACTCGCCTATCCGCAATCCATCCGGGCCCAGCAAAACCTCTTGGTATGCCAATGGGAGAATCCACCGGAAATTATTGCTTCGCACTTTTTGCAGTGTGCCCAGATCTTCGGGGAGAGTTATGGATGACATGATAATGCTCGCCTAACTGGCTGCTTGCGAGGGTGACCAAGATGGTCTTTTCCCGACGGAATCAAATAATTGGATCCAGAGTTTCGCACTGTGAGAGGTAGAAAAGCTTTCCTCTACCCGTTTCCTGCCGGCTTGTCCCATCCTCCGGCGGAGTTCCGGATCATTTGCCAGCTGGTCAACTGCGGTTACCAATTCCTGTTCGCTCGATACGAGAAAACCGGTAACTCCTGGAGTAACCAACTCGCGTTGGATCCCAATGGGGTTGGCAATGACGGGTAGCCCGGCCGCCATGTATTGAAGGACTTTGAGTCCGCATTTTCCCTGGCTCCAAAGGTCATCCGGCAACAAGCTGATGCCAATGTCGGCGGAAGCCAGCTCTTTTCGTTCGGTATACGGTTTCCAGGGACAATGGATTGTTTTCAGGTGGCGAAACTCCAGGAATTGATCGCAGATAATCTTCAGGCGGATTCCAGGAACTTTTCTCCCCAGTTCCTCCAGGCGATCTTGATGGCCGGCTAAACATGGGATGGTGCTTTTCGATCCAATCCACACCAGTTGCACATGTTCTCCCACCCGATGGTGTTTTGCCAATCCGTAATCATTAACAGGAACACTAGTAGGAATGACGGAAATCTTAGCGGAGTTGGTCAACATGGCGGCTTCTGCGGCAAGGAAAGCATTGCCGGCGACAACGTGGTCTGCGGTTTTCACAATCATGCGAAAGTGGGAGGTCCGCCGCAACGAATAGCGGCCGGGGGTGGAAAAGGAGTCCCGCAGAAAAATGGCATCGTCAAAATCATAAATCAAAGTTCCCGCCAACCGCTTGAGCAATAATGCTTGCCAGGGAGAAGGAAGTTTCCGTTGTAAGATGACGATCTCAGGACGAGCAAAAATTCCGGAGAGGAAGAAACGAGACCATGGCTGGATTTGTACAGAATAGCCAGCCTTTTCCCATGCGGTTTGGAAAGCAGCGATCCGGTAGCGATTGCAAACATGGTCCAGGCTTTTCACCAGGGCAAGAATCCGCATTCTAAATCTTATTTCCTTAACTATGACCTTAGGCGGTTTTTCGGCCGGCACCTTGAAGTAAACGCCGGTAAAGATCTAGGTGTTGCTGAGCAATCGCCCGCCAGCTGTAATTTTTGGCGATTTCTTTGGCTTTGTTTCCTTGGAATGTTGGGTCCAACTTTCCGGTGAATATCTTGGTCAGCACCTCACCAAGCTCGGAAGAATTTTCCGGAGAGACAAACCAACCATTCTCATTTGGTTCAATCAAGTCTTCCAAGCCCGGGACCTTTGCACCAATGACCGGAGTTCCAGCAGCAAAACTCTCTAAGAGCACTAATGGGAATGCCTCCCATGTTCGCGACGGCATCACGGTGCTCAGTGCGTTTTGG
>CAZPPD010000758.1:0-3419 GCA_964588185.1 uncultured Alcaligenaceae bacterium
GAAGGTACGCTCGCCAAACAAGGGAGAATCTAACCCCAATAAACTGTCCGAAGAATTCCCCAAATGTTTGCCAAGTAAATTCAATGATTGCCTTTCCTTGACAACCGGTCTGTCTTTCCGCCCGGCACCGGCAGTTTTCTCCGGTTTCGTATCAGCCCTGTCTTCCCCTTTGGCATCGGTAAATTTCGCCTCCGGTTTTGCCTCGCCCACCTCCCATTCCTGCACGTCGCCAAAATCCATAGCTTCCACCGGGAAGGTAGATTTTCCAACCGTATACGCCAACAACAATTTCAACGCCGGGAAATGCCCATCCATGGCCATTTCATAAAGCTTCAAGGTCAACGATGCAATCTTCTCCTCATCCATCTCCTGCAAAATTCGCGCACGCAATGCCGCCACCTTCCCGGCAAACGGATTCCCGCCGCGGCCAAAGGTATTTCCCTTGCCGAAACGGCCATTGCCTTCGCGTTGATTTTCGGTGTCCACCACAGATTCAGTAGTAGTTGCCATGAGAGGTCTCCTCAAGAAAAGTGATCCGGAAAATACTTACCCATATGTAGTATACATAAGATCACTTTATCTAGGGAAGGTTGGTAGGTTGGTAGACTGGATGGGGGTTGATGTCGACCGAACATCCCTGGCGGCGGTCCCAATGGATTTTGGTTTGTAAACCATCATTGGTCTGAAGCATTCTATGCGGCTCTAAGCCTTTCAGAGCTATCCGGAATACCGGACACCTTGTGATATGCCCGCAAAGTATCAACAGCACATTGTTCCCAGGTAAAGGGGCAAGCAATTTCTTGGGTACCTTGGCGTAGTTGCCGGTACCAAGCCGGATCCGTCAGGATCCGCTGCAAGGCAGCTCGCCAACCATCAAAATCGCTCGGAGGAATTAAGTGAGCTTTGCGGCCTACTGTTTCCTGGACAGCTTCCGCAGTAGCAGCGATAACTGCTCCTCCACATGCCATCATCTCAATAGGAGGTAACCCGAAGCCTTCGTAATAAGATGGGTAAACCAAGGCGCGAGCACCATTGTATAGGAGGTTGAGTTGTTCCTCGGGAACATAGCCGAGATGAATCACCCCTCGATGGCGAGCATGGCTGTGGAAATATTCCCGGATGCTTCCGGTATTCCATCCCCAGCTACCAACTACGAGCAGAGGCCACTGATCTCGTAAAGCCGATGGCAGGGAACAGTATACCTGCATCAACATTTTCAAGTTCTTCCGAGGTTCAATGGTGCCGAGATACAAAAGGTATTGGGGGGGCAAATTCAATTGTTTCAAACCAAAGCTGATTTCGTCTGTTTCTAATTCGGATAACCCCGGTCGAACTCCCATGTAGGTGCGGGTAATCTTTTCTCCGGGAATATTGAACATGTCCATGATTTCCCGGCGGCCAAAATCAGAAATCGCCAGGAAATGCTCACATTGGTTCAGTGCCCCGGCAAAATTCTTTTCGAAGTGGGCGACTCGGTCTGCCGGATGCCACTCCGGATGGCGTAGGATCGAGAGGTCATGAACTGTGGCTATGGTGGGTAAATCACATGGCAGGGGAATGTAGTTGGGTTCATGATACAGGTCATACTTCTCCGACCTGCACATGCCCTTGAGGTGATTGGCAATTAATTGCTGTCCGAGTTGACGAAGGTGCCTGGAAAAACGACCTCGGATAGTCAAGTTGGATGATTTTGGCGTTAGTGGTACTTTGTTTTTCTTTTCCAGAGCCGGACGCAGGCGGTTACAGGAAGCCCAGCACCAGCGTAGAAATGGTTTTGGAAATGGCGAGAATTGATCTTCAGGAGCAGCAGCTTGCAGGCAACGCAATAGTTGGCTTACATAATGACCAATTCCGGTTTTCCTACCGGATGCCAGGAGGTAATTTAGCAGCACCCGCACTATTGGATTCCTTCCTGATTTTTCCGTCAAGGCAATGAGCACACAACAAGTCCAAGAGATGGCTCGGGAATGCAAGAAAACGCATCGCAATCTGCCGGAAGAATCCAAACCTGGCCTGTCATTACTTCTTCAGGAGATCCTCGGTATTCCATCCGGCCTTTCCCACGAGCAATAATTAACGCTTGCAGCTTGTTTTGTCCACCGAAAGAAATTGGCTGTTGCTCCTGGACAAATTCCATTTGGAAATAGGGACACTCGGCTAACTGTTGCCGCTTTGGGGAGTTGGTAAGCTCATAGCCCTCGACCCGGACCGGGGTTACCGGTCCCTGGTCCCAATGGATGGCCGCAAAGGCCTGTTCAATATGGAGTTCTCGGGATTTTCCTTGGGCATCTTTGCGGTTCCAGTCGAACAGGCGAAAGGTGGCATCGGAGGTTTGTTGGATCTCAGCCATCAACACCCCGCCGCCAACGGCATGAACGGTTCCTGCCGGTAGGAAGACACAGTCACCCGGTTGTGGAACAAAGGAGTGCAGGCAGTCCGCCACATTGCCTTGCTGGAGAGCTTCTTTAAGCTTGCTCTGGTTTACACCGGGTTTTAGGCCGCTGTAAATTCGACTGCCGGGTTCCACATCTAAGATAAACCAAGCCTCCGTTTTGCTGCCCTCGCCGGGTAAGAGAGTTTTCACTGCGGTTTCATCGGGATGAACCTGGACTGACAACCAATCGTAGGCATCCAAGAACTTGATTAACCATGGAAATTGCTTGGGAAAGTTAGCGGCTGCTCCCAGCAACAGGCCGGGATGCTGGTCCATTAATTGGCGAAGGGTTTTGCCGGCGAAAGATGGATTGGCTACTACACTGTGGTGTTTTGGATGATCGCTGACTTCCCAGGATTCCCCATAAGTTTGAGAATCCGGAAGTGTCTTCCCCAGTTTTTCTTCCAAGCGGCGTCCGCCCCAAACCATTGGCCGCAGATAGGGCTCGAAAAGCAAAGGTCCCATGGTGGTTTTTCAACTTTGATATTGAGAATGAAATAATTTCAAGACTTAGAGGAGATGCTATGCGGATGAGAGGATGAATCCAAGGAAACTCATGGGTTTTTAAAGATATTCTAATGAACCGAGGTAATGTCTTTCACTAAGCAACCTGCCGGTAGGGCGGAGTTTCCAATTGGCTTTTTACCAATGCCAAATCAGCATCCACCATTAACCGGACCAGGTCTTCGAAGCTATATTCGGGTTCCCAACCCAGAACGCGGCGAGCTTTACTGTTGTCGCCCAAAAGGAGATCCACTTCGGCGGGGCGATAAAATTTCGGATCGACTTTGACGTACTCTTTCCAGTTCAAACCGGCATGGTCGAAAGCCACTTCCACAAAATCCTGGACGCTATGCGTCTCGCCGGTTCCGATCACGTAGTCACTGGCCGATTCTTGTTGCAGCATGAGCCACATGGCCCGGACATAATCCCCGGCATATCCCCAATCGCGTTTTGCTTGCAAATTTCCCAGACGCAGTTCGTC
>CAZPPD010000759.1:0-3411 GCA_964588185.1 uncultured Alcaligenaceae bacterium
GATGATCTTCGCAATTTGCAGCGGTCGGAGATCCGGGAAATCCGCGACCGCAAATCTAGGGATCCCAATACTCAAGTGGTCGGTTCTTCGACCATGCCGCACAAGATTTACCCAAAGGATTTTGAGAACGTTAAAAGCATGTGGAAAGCTTATATGCCCCGCCTGCAAACCGTACTCCTGGACCAAATATCCGAACATCAACGGGACCTGACCAATTCCGCTTCCAGCCGGTTTGTAACGGAATTTGTCACGGCGTTTGCCTACAGTATCTACCGGCTGCGAGGGGCTTTGGAAAGCATTGAACCCAATCCGGAACGAATGCTGGAATTGTTGGAAGAAGGCAAAAGCCCGGTGGCAGCTGAACCCCTTTATATTCTACTTTCCCTTGCCGGTCATGCCGACGCTCATGAAGAAGCCCGCGTTCTGGCTCGTGAAGCCCGGATTAAGAACTGCCCCTTGATGGACATTGTTCGAGGAAATCCCGAGCTACAAACTTTCCTTAAGCAACTAACTGCCGAGCAAATTGCCATCTTGGAAGATCCCGCTCGTTATTTTGGAGCGACAAAAACAAGGAGCGAAGAAATTTGTTCCTATTGGGAGCAAAAACTAAACGAATTGGATTAAGTCCACTTCTTGAAATTTTGGAAAAGCTCCGACTAATCCCAATCCCGTCATTCTTGGAATATTGGGGACCGGTTTTAACCTTTATCCAACCGGTCAAATCGAACATGATACATTTAATGATGAAAAGATGAAATTTTTTACTAAACCCCCTGACTTTGCTTGAAACCGGTTGTTGTTCGACCAATTCGTGGTAAATTTAAGTTAAGGTAATTTTAGTTTACTGGTTGTTCCACTTCATTGACTCGCAGCCTGATTGGAGCTTCCCAATGGATGATTTGTGCAAGGACTCCCAAAGCAAGGGAGCACCTCAATTTTCGAAGAAATCAAAGAATTGGAAGGCATTTTTTCGCCCTTTTGTGGAAAGGCTGGAAGACAAGATCACCCCTTCCGAACTTTTCGCCTTCATCGACAACGATCCGTTCCTGCCGATCTCGTCAGATGATATATGCACCCTTGAAACCTTAGGGGTAAACACATTCCAGCTCATCGAAGACATTGAAGATGTTATTGACAACGGCAACCCTCCGGATCTGGGAAATGGGGATGATGGTATTAGCCCGCAAGTAACCGCAGCCTTGCTCGATGACACTTCCCCCGACGGAATGCCGCCTTTTGATTCGGACGGGATTACCTTTGATCCTACTATCGCCGGGACAGTACTTAACCTCGAAGAACTTCAGACCTTGTCTGCGGGATTTAATGACGCCCAACCCAATGACTTTTTCGATATAACCAGCGATGTATTGCCGGACGGCACGTTTGCTCTGGATGACGTTCGCTTGGCACAAATATTAGGGGATGATCTGGATGATGATGATTACACCCTAATGTTCCAAGCAGTCGGATTCAATGGCAACGTCTCGGAATTTGAACTTGATTTTACCTTGGACACTGCAGTTGATCCTGAACCAATTGTGGATTTGGCGGCTCCATTTGATTCCGGCGTGAAAGAACCCGAGGTAACCGTATCCAGCCAGAACCGGGAGTTCGTAACCATTTTGGACGAGGTTACAATCAGCGGGACCACGGAACCGGGTGCCCTGGTAACTCTGTTTGGCGGATTGAATGAAGTGTCCGAAACGATTGCGGATGTAACCGGATTCTTTTCCTTCACCGGAATACAATTGGATCCGCTTGACCCGATCAACGGGATTACCGAAACGATAAACAATTTCGAATTAGACGTGCTCGATGTGGCTGGGAATGCCTTCTTCAATGACGATAGCACTCTCTTCAGTTTCGACATCCGCCTCATCGAAAACAGCGACCCGGAATTCCAAGGAATGATTGACAACATCAGCTTGGACGAGGACAGCGATGCCATAGCCATCGATCTGGTCGACTTCTTCTCTGATGAAGACATCGGCCATAGCCTGGCAACCTTCCGCACAAACGCTGGGGATTTCACGATTGAAACCTTCGACCGGGATGCTCCTAAATCCGTGGCGAACTTCTTCAATTACCTGGAGGACGGGGATTACGATGATACCTTCTTCCACCGAAGTGCTCCCGGTTTTGTAGTTCAGGGCGGGCGGTTTCGGTTGATTGAAAATGGTGATGATCCATCAACTCTCGAAGATAATGTAAACGATCGTGACCCCACAGTTGATAATGAGTTTGGCATTTCCAATACCCGGGGTACGGTTTCCTTTGCCAAATCAGGCCCACCGCCGGGACAACCGCCAAACGAAACGTCCATCAACAGCGCCACCATCGAATTCTTTGTGAACTTAGGGGATAATTCTCAAAACCTCGACAACCAGAATGGCGGGTTCACGGTTTGGGGTGAGGTAGCTTCCAACTTGGAACTGTTTGACAATATCGACGACGGACCGAGATTTGATGTAGATTCCCCGCCTCCTTTCCCCGATTTAGACGACGTGCCGATTGAAGGTTTTGGTTTTAACAGTAATCCCCCGAATGCAGATCCCTTCCCGGCAACTTGGCCGGATGATGTGATCAATGAAAATCTGTTTGTTATCGAAGAAACTGAGATGGGGAACCCGGAAAAATTAACCTATGAAATTACTTCCGCCTCAGATATGGACTTCTTAAATCAGGTTCTGACTCTCAATAATCGTCTGATTATCGACCCGGTTGTCTCCGGTTCTTCCACTATCCAAATTTCAGCAACGGATAGCCAAGGAGTTACAGTAGTCAGTAATGTGTTTACTATCACCGTGAACTAGCAACCGATGAAACCAACAATAAAGCCTACCTGATTTTGGGTAGGCTTTATGTTTTTGCCTAACTAGTTGAAATCAATCCTCCAGAAACGATTCCTTCGTCTGATCATCTGCATAGCCGAAGTGTAAAAATGCTGGACCCGCTGCAAACCGGAAACACTAGGGAAAAATTATGAAATATCCTTTAAACAAAAGGTTTACCCGACTTCTTCTGTGCGTGCTGTTTGTCGGATTTGTTTCACAAAGTAAAGGCGAGGATTGGTTCCAATTTCGAGGACTAAAGGGGCTTGGTGTAAGTGAACAAAAAGGACTACCAACCAAATGGAGTGACAATCAGAACGTAGTATGGAAAACAAAGCTTCCTGGAGCAGGAGCATCAAGTCCGATAGCTGTGAAAGGAAAAATTTATCTGACTTGTTACAGCGGTTATGGAATCCCAGGGCAGAGGGACGGAGACATAAACCAACTCAAACGGCACCTGGTCTGCATGAATCAAAATGATGGCAAACCCCTTTGGACGAAAGCTCTCAAAGTATTTCAGCCGGAACAAACTCGTGTCCGGGACCACGGTTACGCTGCCAATACTCCGGTTTCCGACGGG
>CAZPPD010000760.1:0-3400 GCA_964588185.1 uncultured Alcaligenaceae bacterium
AGCCGCGCAAAGTTTCGTTAGTTACTCCTTTGAGGATGAATTTTCTACTCTGAAAACAAATATTAACGGCACTCATTATGTATTGGCCGCGCTCCGTGAGAATGCTCCCGATTGTCGATTTTACTTTGCCGGGTCCAGTGAAATGTTTGGGAAAGTTCGAGAAACCCCACAAACCGAATCCACGCCGTTCCACCCGCGTTCGGCCTATGGTATATCGAAGGTTGCAGGGTTTGACCTGACCCGGAACTATCGGGAAGCTTATGGATTCCATGCAACCTCGGGAATCCTATATAATCATGAATCTCCGAGACGCGGCTTTGAATTCGTCACTCGGAAGATTACCAGTTATGTCGCCAAGATTAAATTAGGTTTGGAAACGAAACTGCCTTTAGGTAATTTGGAAGCTAAGCGCGACTGGGGGCATGCCAAAGACTATGTGGAAGCGATGTGGATGATGCTCCAGCAAGACGAACCGGATGATTATGTTGTTTCCACTGGACAATGTCACTCCGTTCGGGATTTTGCAGAGGCAGCTTTTTCCTATGTTGGTTTGGATTATCAAGAACATGTATTTGTCGACCCAAAGTTTTTCCGGCCCGCAGAGGTGGAGTTGCTTCAAGGGGATTGTTCCAAAGCGAAAAAAGTACTGGGTTGGACTCCGCGTTATTCCTTCCAGGAACTTGTGGAGGAAATGGTTGAGGAAGATCTGAAACGTCTTTCTGCTACCAATCCGGAAACATTGAATTCTGCAACTTAGTATTTGGTCCGAGGATTCGAGGATATAGATGAAAGGAATAATCCTTGCCGGGGGAACGGGGAGTCGTTTGTTCCCCTTAACTCGAGGGGTGAGTAAACAACTTCTCCCGGTTTACAACAAACCGATGATTTATTACCCGCTCTCGATCCTCATGTTGGCCAACATTCGAGAAATTTTGATTATCAGTACTCCAAATGACCTTCCGAATTACCAGAGGTTACTCGGAGATGGCAAACATTGGGGGCTGCAATTCCAATATATTGAGCAAACCCATCCGCGCGGCTTAGCCGATGCATTTCGGGTAGGAAAGGAATTCGTCGGCAATTCCTCTGTGTGCTTGATTCTCGGAGATAATATCTTTTATGGTCACGGGCTCACGGCGGATGTCGAGTCGGCTGCCGCAGTCTCTACCGGGGCGGTTATCTTTGCCTATGCGGTTCGCGACCCTCAGCGTTTTGGAGTGGTTGAGTTTGATTCCCAAGGTAATGCCCTAAGCCTGGAAGAAAAACCCAAAGAGCCGAAATCTCATTTCGCGGTTCCGGGTATGTATTTTTATGACAATCAGGCTGTTGAAATCGCAGCGAATCTTCAGCCTTCTGCCCGCGGAGAACTTGAGATTACCGACCTCAATCGAGTCTACATGGACAAAGGCCAACTCAAGGTCATTCAATTGGGGCGGGGAATTGCCTGGCTCGATGCCGGGACCCCGGAATCTTTAGCGCAGGCAAGTCAGTTTGTTCAGGCAATTGAAGAACGACAAGGAATGATGATTGCCTGCCCTGAGGAAATTGCCTACCGAAAGAAATTAATTTCCAAGGACCAACTCATCACCTTAGCGGATGGTTTCTCCCCTGGAACAGAATATGGACTCTATCTACACCAGCTGGCGAAAGAAAATTAGCCATTAACATGCAACAGGAAAAAATGGTATGACTCTTAGGGGTTAATAATCCGTCAATTCAAGATTTAGCAATGCAACGATATTCAAACCTCAATAGTTGAAGAATATAGGCAACACAAATGAAGTGGGAACCAACCACAATACCGGATGTAAAAATTATTAGACCTCGGGTCTTTGAAGATAGCCGCGGTTTTTTCATGGTTCCCTATGAAAGCCGCGCGTTCGAGAAATCAGGCTTAACAGCTGGCTTTGTCCAGGACAATCACTCAGGATCGAAACAAGGAACGCTTCGGGGGCTCCATTATCAGATTGAACATTCCCAAGGCAAACTTGTGTGGGCTATTGCAGGTGAAATTTTTGATGTTGCGGTCGATATTCGCCGCAATTCTCTCACATTTGGTCAGTGGGCCGGGGTACGGTTGTCGGCAAAAAATCGATTGCAGATGTGGATACCTCCTGGTTTTGCCCATGGTTTTTATGTAGTCAGCGAATGGGCAGAGATTTTGTACAAGGTCACCGAAATTTACTCTCCGGAACATGAACGAACCATTTTGTGGAATGACCCGGAATTGAATATAAGCTGGCCCAACAAGGAAACACGCCCTCTGCTCTCGGAAAAAGACCAGCAGGGAAAGTTGTTTTCGGAGGCTGAGATGTATGATTAGGTTTGGCGAAATCCCCTAACTTCCCATTTGTGATGCAGAATTCCTCCCTTTCTTCAAATTTCACTTTTCTTTACAATCCCCGAAATTAGTAGTGAAAACCTCTCCCCAGAAAAATCCAGATACATGAAAAAAATCGCCGTAGTTTTTGGTACCCGGCCGGAAGCGATCAAAATGGCTTCCGTTGTCCTGAAACTCAAAGAAAAGGCGGAAGTCAAAACCGTATTGTTTGTAACGGGTCAGCATAGCGACCTTCTTGACCAGGTCCTTCAAGTTTTCGGATTGGTCCCGGATGTGAATCTGGAACTTATGCAACCGGGACAAACACTCCCAGGATTGACTGCAAGAGCAATAGAAGGGCTGGACAAAGTTTATCGGGACCAAAAACCGGATTTGATCCTGGCCCAAGGAGACACCACCACGGTTTTCTGTGCCACGCTTGCCGCATTTTATAATCGCATACCAGTTGGTCATGTTGAAGCTGGGTTGAGAACCGGTAACTTGTATTCGCCTTGGCCCGAAGAAGCCAATCGTGTTTTAACCGGCCATCTGGCGGCGCTCCATTTTGCTCCTACGGAACAAGCAAAAAACAACCTTCTTCGGGAAGGGATTTCTGCCGATTCAATTCACGTTACCGGGAATACTGGGATTGATACATTATTTCTGGGCTTGGATTACTTGCGGACTTCCCCGGAATTGCGGAAAAAGAACTTATGGCGAACCTGGACGGATAAAACCATTCTCATTACTGCTCATCGCCGGGAGAATTTTGGAGAACCATTTGAACGGGTTTGCCATGCCATTGCAGATTTGGCAAAGAGGTATCCCAACATTCAATTTGTTTACCCGGTTCACCCAAACCCAAATGTCCGCAAACCGGTAAATGCCATTCTCAACAATCCGGAAGACCAAAGGCTGGCAAATAAGAACATCCATCTTATCGACCCGCTTTCCTACTTGGAGTTTGTCGATTTAATGGAAGCGGCCACCTTAATATTGACCGATTCGGGTGGAGTTCAAGAAGAAGCTCCCAGTTTGGGAAAGCCGGTTTTGGTTTTACGCGATACGACCGAGAGACCG
>CAZPPD010000761.1:0-3399 GCA_964588185.1 uncultured Alcaligenaceae bacterium
AGGTGGAGATAATACCGGTTACCGCCGAGCGCATGCACAAGCGGGCATTCGCTTCTATGTGATTATTACCTAGGCCGCCTTTCATCAACTTTTGGGCGGCGTAGCCTTCCGGGATGGTCCATTGACCGGATCCATAAAAACCAAACTTGGCAGGATCAGCCATGATGCGGCGGGCAATCGTTTCTATCGCCTGGTCCCAGGTAATAGGCTGCAATCTTACGTTCTGCCGTAGCATTGGTTGCGTTAGGCGATCTTGGCCATACAAGATCATACCGGCGTGGTAGCCTTTGACGCAGAGAAGACCGCGGTTGACATCCGCTTGCCTGTCCCCGGCAATGGAAACCACGCGATCATTCCGCACACCCACTTGCACATGGCAACCGGTGCCGCAAAAACGGCAGGGAGCCTTCTGGTAGGAAACCTGATTATTATTGTTCGCCTCTTCCTGAACAGGTGATTGTATGGGTTGAGTGTTGCCACTACGAGCCCGGGCAACTGCCGTCGCCGCGGCCAAGGCACTTACTCGCATGAAATGGCGGCGGTCCAGATGATTACTGCCTTCAGACAGGAGAGGTAGTTCGGTCCTCATTATTATCCTCATTCTAAAGTATTCAAGGGCTGCGGATCCTCAAATCCTACATAGACAACTTCCACATGCACCTCACTAGCCTGGCCCATCAACCAATCATGGATGTCTCGGCTTTTTTTGTCGTCTTCAGTTTCTAGTACGACGGGGAGACAATTTCCCTGTAATTCCCCACAGGTCAAACAGGGTTCTTTCTCCACAATCTCCATCACTTGGGTAATGGATTCGGCTTTATCTAATGTCAGAACTAATCCACTAATTGGCATGGACCTCCTCCAAAGACGATTTAGTGGATATAGAAGCAGGTTTTGTACCAACCACCAGTTTTTTCATTGGAGTGTCTTTTTACTAGACAAAGTTCAAACTCATTCAAATCATCGAGGACGCCAGTTTGTTGTTAGGGTGTGCTCCAATAAATTTCTTGTAGCTAATACGCACAGTTCTTGGGCGATTACGACTCAAAAAATCTGTTCCTTGGCATAACTATTAAAAAAAGGAACAAACTCTTGTGGGGTTTTTATCAGATCAGCAGGTGGTTCGCACCAAGAAAAAGATTTAGGCATGACGATTGCTTCCTCTCAGCAACGTTCGCTTTGTGGGGTGACCGTTAGGAGGTTTCCGTGAACAAGTCCACAATGATTGCCATGGTACTTTTTATTGCCGGAATTACCGTAAGCGGGTGGGCGGTTCTTGCTAACCGAGAAGGATCGCCCTCAAATCCAGAGGATGTTGGTGAGCAAATAGCGGTTGGTAAAACAGACAAATTTTCTGTAGCGATCAATATACCGGATGGTCCCTTAATGTTGGCGACCGGGAAAAAAGATAGCTTTGGAAATCCGATTAAGGTACGTTGCGAAACTTGCCATGCTCTGCGAAAACCCAATCTGGAAATTGCCTCTGGGAAAGATCTCAAGAAATTCCATCAAGGGCAAACCTTTAACCACGGAGATCTATCCTGCCTTACCTGCCACAATCCGGACGATTACGATACCTTGCGGCTTGCAGACGGAAAAGCCCTGACTTACCGAAACGTGATGAAATTGTGTGGCCAATGTCATGGTCCGCAGGCCAGGGATTATGCTCACGGTGCCCATGGCGGGATGACCGGTTATTGGGATTTGTCCAAAGGCCCGCGCAAGCGAAATAACTGTATTGATTGTCATGATCCCCACTCTCCGGCGTATCCGAAAGTTTGGCCTGTCTTTCCGCCCAGAGATAGAGTTCCTCCAACTTCGGGCAACCATGGAGAAGCAGGGGGGCACCAACCACGAGAGGACCAATGACGGATTCCAAACGAACCTCACTTCCGATTGTGAACCAGGTTTCTCGCCGACCAGCCCTAAAGGTCCTTGGGGCGACATTAGGGGCTGCGGCTTTTGCCACAGCCATTCAGCCGCTGGTGCAATGGACCAATAGTGAAGTCTCCATGGATGAGTTTCTTCAGAACCATTACAAGGAATTGTCGCCGTCTGAATTAGCGGCAGTTTTAGATCGCCTGGAAGCCGAAACAGAGGAAGACTATGGGGTTGAGGTATCTATCGGAGATCATCGTTCGCAACCGGGAGTGAAATTCGGCTATGCTCTGAACTTGTCGATATGCATAGGCTGCCGCAAGTGTGCGGAAGCCTGTCATGTCGAGAATAATCACGATCGGGCTTCTCAGGAATCTTATATTCGTGTCCTGGAGATGCGCAAGGGATCGATCAATATGGATACCGGGAACGCCTACTATGAGAACCCGGTCCCGGACGATGATCACTTTTATATGCCGGTGCAGTGCCAACAATGTGACAATCCCCCTTGCGTCTCCGTTTGTCCGGTGGAAGCAACTTGGAAACAAACCGACGGAATTGTAGTGGTGGATTACAACTGGTGTATTGGCTGCCGCTACTGCCAAGCGGCTTGTCCGTATCACGCTCGCCGGTTTAACTGGACCAAGCCGACGATTCCGGCAGACGAGATAAACACGCAACAGAGCTATCTTTCCAACCGCATTCGGCCGCAAGGTGTCATTGAAAAATGCACCTTTTGCTTGCACCGCACTCGTGAAGGCCGGTTGCCGGCGTGCCTGGAAGCCTGTCCAACGGGAGCTCGGGTGTTTGGGAATTTACTTGATGCTAATTCGGAAATCCGCTGGGTGTTACGAAACAAACGGGTCTTTGTTCTTAAAGAAGATTTGGGAACAAGACCGCAATTCTTCTATTTCTTCGATAACTAAAAGCTATGACCGAAACCGCTACCACCGAATCTGGAAACACTCCTGCCCAACCGGGGCACCTGGTCAGCTACCCCCGATTTCTCTGGCGAGCAATTGTGGTGGCTACGGATGGTTCCTTTGTTTTCTACGCTTGGATGACCTTCTTAACGGCCATCTTTTTGGTTGGCCTCAATGCCTGGGCTTGGCAAGTGTCCCAAGGCATGATCGTAACGCAAATGACCGATCATGTATCGTGGGGATTGTATATTGCCAATTTTACTTTCCTGGTGGGATTGGCGGCCGGTGGAGTAATGATGGTCATCCCGGCGTATTTATATCGCGACAAAGAAATGCATGACCATGTAATCATCGGGGAATTGCTGGCCATTGCCTCCATTATCATGGCAACGGCATTTGTTGTCGTTGACTTGGGCCGCCCGGACCGGTTCTGGCATCTCATTCCCGGCGTTGGCCGATTCAACTGGCCGATCTCCATGCTTACTTGGGATGTTATCGTTTTAAATGTGTATTTGCTCCTCAATCTTCACATTTGCGGCTATACGCTATACATGCGTTTCTTGGGAAAAGAACCCAATCCCAAGTGGTACATACCGTT
>CAZPPD010000762.1:0-3391 GCA_964588185.1 uncultured Alcaligenaceae bacterium
GAGGCCAGTGCTTTGTCAAAGCAAAAACATGTTACGGCGAAGCCGTTATCCAACAAAGCCCAAGGGTCGCCGCGAATGCGGCGCACCCTGGGAAATCTTAAAAATCCTCAGAAATGATTTCATTACCCGAAATCGTTCCCATGTTGGAGAACAATTCCATATCAATATTGATCGATATGGTTCGGACATGACCGTCGCACATCACGAAGTTGATTATGTCCGGATGAAAACTTCCCCAACCGCGTTTGCAGGAATTGGATCCGCCGGGGCCGCCGATGTCCACGCAACGATCGAAGTCGCCAATGATCGTGCGGCTTTGGGCCAGCGTGGAAGATTGATTGTAAGAGGTGTAGGTGTAAGCCCAAAAGGTTCGTCGCCGCGGGTGGCTGCGCGTGGTCATCTCGCCAACCATCAGCGTTGTTGAAGTTCCGTCCGCACCGCTGATCTGTCCTAATTTCTCCTGGCCTAAATTCCACTCACTTTCCCACACTGTATGTAACGGCCCTCGCCAGGAAAGCGGGAGGCATTTGAATTGATGAGAATCATACCAACCGCAGCCGTCACTTTTGCCGGAGACCGCTCGATAAGAACCGGGCATGTAGAGCAGACTATTTCCCGGCCCGCTTTCCGGCTGGTCCGGTTCAAACGGTCCAGTATCATCGGACGGACAAACATAAATTCCCACGTATTCCTTACGAATCGTATCTTGATCCTCGTTATGCACATCTTGATCGTAGCGGTCGTACAGATTCTTCAGATCCAAGTAGGGCAATAGTTCGATGGCCCAAGTTGTCTTGCTTTTGGTACTGCAACAATTCCCGTGGGTAATCCCGCCAACCGGCAATTTATTGTGGGCTTCGTGATACGTATGAAGGGCCACACCAATTTGCTTGAGATTATTTTGGCAAGCAATCCGGTTGGCTGCCTCGCGGACTTTCTGGACCGCCGGCAATAGCAGGGCAATTAAAATTGCAATAATGGCGATTACTACCAGCAATTCAATGAGGGTAAATCCGCCTCGGGAAACCGAGGATCTTTGCAGAGAGGACATCGAAAACTCCTGAGAATGAAATATGAAATGTAAATTTATTTGACGGAGAAGCGGGATTAGTGTCAAGAACAAATCCTTGGGGAAACAAACGGAGATCGTCCTACTATTTAGGCAACACGCGCTGTCAGCGAATTTTCGCCATCGGCAAGATCCTCATTCCTCCCTAAGTGGCGTTCCACCGCTAGGATGTTGTGCGACAATAGCAGCGCTGCCACTTGAGCCATGGCCTGCTGCGCCAGCATGCGGCATCGGAAATGATTTTCCCCGGCTGCAGTGAACTGGAAGAGATATCAAATAAAAGAGTTAGAATCCCTCTTTATTACCTATTTCCCATAAATATTTAAATTGAAGCTTCCCACCTCCCCGGATACATTGGAAAGGAATAAAAGCATTGATGCGAAATTCCTTTTCCTTTGGAGACATTCCATGTTTTCACTCAATCGCCGTGACTTCTTAAAGAATTCGGCAGCTCTCTCTGCTGCCTTGGCTGGGGTAAATCTGACCAACCAATCAGCCGAAGCCTATCCGGACAATGAAAATCAAGGAAATAGTGCCAATGAAACCTTGAATGTGGCCGTCATCGGCGTCAAAGGACGGGGCCGCAGCCATATTGGTGGCTTGGCAAATCGTCATAACTGCCGGGTGACTCATATTTGTGATGCCGACCAAGGGGTTATTGAAGCCGCCATGCGGTCGGTGAATAGCCGCCAAGGACGCCGCCCGGAATTCGTCCAAGATCTTCGCCGCATTATGGACAACCGGGATATCGATATCGTAACCATCGCTACTCCCAATCACTGGCACGCCTTGGCTGCCATTTGGGCCATGCAAGCCGGAAAGCATGTTTATGTGGAAAAGCCGGTTAGCCATAATGTTTGGGAAGG
Source organism: uncultured Alcaligenaceae bacterium (assembly GCA_964588185.1). Classification (GTDB taxonomy): domain Bacteria; phylum Planctomycetota; class Planctomycetia; order Gemmatales; family Gemmataceae; genus CAZPPD01. The sequence goes on from CAZPPD010000762.1 coordinate 1,936, forward strand.
CCGCCGGACAGTAGAAATCGCCCGGCAAACCAATCGAATTTGCCAAACCGGAACACAAATTCGCAGCAGTTCCGGTTCTCGGGCAGCCATTGAATATCTTCACTCCGGTGCTTTGGGACGCATTCAGTGTGCCCGCGGTTTGTGCTACAAACGCCGCGGAAGCATTGGGAACGTCGGCGAAGGCGGCGGCAATATCCCCCAATCCTGCAACTATGATCTGTGGTGTGGACCGGCTCCGGTGCAGCGTCCGCTTCAACGAAACCGCTTGCACTACGATTGGCACTGGACCTGGGATTACGGCAACGGCGATCTCGGCAACCAAGGCATCCATCAAATGGACGTGGCCCGCTGGGGGCTGGGCAAGAATGAGCTTGCCCCGGAAGTAATCAGCCTCGGCGGCCGCTTTGGTTATGAAGACGACGGCGAAACTGCCAACACACAAATCGCTGTCTTCAAGTGGGATGATGCCGAATTGATCTTCGAAGTTCGCGGGCTGAGCACCCAACCTTTCCGTGGAACTCGGATCGGCAATGTTTTCCATTGTGAGAATGGTACCCTGGTCTTTACCAGCTACAATTCCGCGGTGGCCTTTGATGGTGACGGCGAAGTGATCCGCCGCTTCAATGGCGGCGATAACCACTACGGCAACTTCGTTTCCGCTGTTCGTAGCGGCCGCCGCCAGGACCTCAATGCGGATATTCTCGAAGGTCATCTTTCCAGCGGTTTGTGCCACTTGGCAAACATCAGCATGCGGTTAGGGCAACCAACTCCGTTCAACCGGCGAACCAACACTTTCGGCGAGGATCGTTTCGCCTCGGAAACCTTTGCTCGCATGAAAGATCACTTGCGGGACAACCGCGTGCCGATGGAAACCAATTACCACCTAGGCCGACGCTTGCGAATGAATCCGCAAACTGAGCAATTCATCGACGATGAACAAGCTAACCGCATGTTGACTCGAGAATATCGCCGCGGCTTTGAAGTTCCTGCCCGTAGCTAATCGATACAATCCGCAGAACACTGAGGGAGCTTTCTCCCTCAGTGCACTTTTCCCAGCAATTTCCCTCTTTTCGGAATTACCGTTACGCTCCTGAAGTGCCAAACCCTTCTGCATTGCCCTTTCTCTTAATCCACGCAATTGTTCAGACGATAACAACACCAGTTTTACACCTTCCGATGCTGCTCCTTGATCCTCATTCAAGAAATCAACCATCTTTTCTTGGCTTCCGTTGCAGAATTTGCCTCGCGAAGTGAAGATTGTTTGGGACTGTCCCATCAAGGAGGATGCAATGTTAACGTGGAAATTGAACAGTTCCACCATTCTAGCCGGTACTCTAATCCTGTTGTTGAGTAACACGGCAATCTACGGCCAAGGCTATTATCCCAAGCCACGTAACCCCCAAAACGGCAAGGTAACACCAGGATTTTATACCAATTAAAAGACCAAAACGGGATA
>CAZPPD010000763.1:0-3386 GCA_964588185.1 uncultured Alcaligenaceae bacterium
TGGCGTCCATCAGGATGGAGACCTGCAACCCTGCGGGTGGAATCATATGTTTGCTGGCTTCTTCAACCAGTTTTTCCCCAAGGGCGACATCGTAGCCGCCGATAAAGATGGCCGTGTTCCTGAGATCTTTGGGACCACGTGTAAAGATAGCGCCGTGAACAAATTCTTTGACCTGTTCCTCGGTCACTTGGCCATAACTGTAAATTTCCTCGGCCCCGGCATCCACCGCAACCACACGGTCGAAGACACTGGCTTGAGGATCTGTATCGAGTTGGATGAGAATCTTGCGTTTTTCCACGATTATATTTGGTTGGAGAAAGTGGTCCGAGCGTATCCGACAAACACACTCGGACCGTTTGTTTCAGATTATTTCGGTGAGAAGGGATGTTTCTCAGCTTTTCGGCGGATAATTTCATTGATCGGCGGTTGATTCTTCATGGCTCGCTCGATGGATTCTTTGGTAGCGTCGTAGTTGTTCTGGTAGATCTTGTCATCATCGGCAGCTTCCCAGTGTATGAAGACTCCGCAGACAATGACCAGATTATCGGCTTGGTCTGAGGGAATAACTCCGGATTCTACGCAGTCGGTCACCGCCCGTGCCACGGCGGCTTGGGCCGGGCCGAACATTTGCACGGCTTGTTTTGCCCCTTTAATAGTCACTTTGGTGATCAGAACGGTAGCCGGTTTACAAATCAGATTAGGAGTGATCACAGCCAAAAGGTTCGAATGGCCGGCTTTCTGATTTGCCAAGGCGTTGGCAAAAGCAACTCCTACGGGGCCGTCTTTGGATCCAATCATCAGATCAATGTGGGCAACTTCATTTCCATCACCCGCCAAGGATTCACCAATGTACATCGACATAACAACAACTCCTTTGTCAAACTCAGATCTAAGTTGTAATGGCAAGGACTATAGCATGGTTCATGGGAAGTGCAATTAGATTCCCAGATATTGGCCGGTGTTGATGGCATTGAATTCGGTTGCAAACCTATAAATTCCATTTGCCAACAAACCACCTATGAAGCACGGTTTAGAAACATTTCCGCAGAAAGCAACAGGAGAGCAGAAAATTCTATTCTTCTCGGCCTTTTTGCCTGCTATCCTGATCAGGGTATTTCATCCCATTTTCCAGGAGTAATGAATGGTTTTTCGCTCAGGGCTGCCGCTTTTGTTCATCGCTTCGTGTTTGTTCTTACCCCAAGGCATTTGCGGGCAGCCGGAAAAAACCTCGAAGCTTTCCCCTAAGCAGCGAAAACTTAATCTGCAATCCTTCGAACAGGTTTGGAGTACCGTCCAGGAAAAGTACTGGGACCCGAAAATGGATGGCCTGGATTGGCAGAAAATCCATGACCAGTACCGGCCCAAGATCCTAAAAGCCACCAATCAAAGCGAGGTTCGGGAGTTGTTGTCCGGAATGCTCGGCAAACTTGGGAAATCTCATTTCGGAATCATTCCCGCTCAGCTTTATGACGTGATCGAAACCAAGGACGGCAAAAAGAAGAACAGCTCCAAAGGAGTAGTGGGGTTGGATTTCCGGGTGTTGAATGGTCAGGCTCTGGTTACCGGTGTGACCAAAGGCTTACCCGCAGAAAAGGCGGGCATCAAAGCGGGTTGGGAAATCCTGAGGATCGGCCAAAAAAAGATACCCCCCATCCTGAAGAAGCTCCGCAAAGAATTCAAAGATTCCTCCCGGCTGCAACGTAAGCTGATTTTGCCCGTTATGCGCCGGCTACAAGGACGACAGGGGGACGAGGTTTCCATCCTTTTCGCCGATGCCCAAGGGAAGGAATACAAGAAAACCTTGAAGCGGGTTACGCCGAAGGGCAAAGCCACCAAGCTGGGCAATCTGCCTACCTTGTACGTGGATTATGAAATCCGTAAGCGAAAGGGTATTGTTTACTTCCGACTGAATGTGTTTGCCGACCCGGTCCGGGTGATGCCCGCCTTTGAAAAAGCCGTCCGGTCCAATAGGGATGCCAAAGGATTCATCATTGATATTCGGGGCAATCCGGGCGGGATTGGAATCATGGCGGTCGGCATCGGCAACTGGTTTATCAGCGGCAAAGGAAAAAAGCTGGGAACCATGGTCACGCGCAGGGGGACTTTTCATTTACTCCTCAATCGCCGGCCCTTAACCTATAAAGGCCCCCTGGCGGTTCTGGTGGATGGACTTTCCGGCTCTACCTCGGAGATTCTCGCTGGTGGATTGCAAGACCTGGGAAGAGCAGAAATTTTTGGAACCCCGACCATGGGAGCTGCCCTGCCGTCGGTTATTGTCCGCTTGCCGAACAATGACGGATTTCAATATGCCATTGCTAATTATGTTTCCGTTGGCGGTAAAGAACTGGAGGGCAACGGGGTCATCCCGGATAAGAAGATCCCTTTGACCCGGGAGGCACTGTTGGCAGGCCGAGACCCGGTTCTGGCCGGAGCCAGGCAATGGATTGAAAAGCAGAAAGACAAAAGCGTCCACCTACTTCGGCCGTTGCCGTCCAAGTAGGATTTTAACTTTGAATCGCACTTTGGAGGAATTCCTATGATTCATTTGATCACCAGGTATGGAGTTTTCCTGGGCCTGGTAGCTTTTTTGGGGATGATTCCTGCAACGAAAGCCCAAGATAAGGAGAAGAGAGGCAAGCTTCCCAAAGCAGAAAAGATCATTGACCGCTACATCAAAGTTACCGGCGGGGAAGATGCTTACAAGAAAGTGAAAACCAGGGTGGCCAAAGGCACCCTCAAGGTTTCCGGAATCACCGGAGAGTTAACCGTAATCCAAAAAGCACCGAACAAGATGCACATGGTCGTTGACATCCAGGGGATTGGCAAAATTGAATCCGGGACCAACGGCAAAGTGGTGTGGGAAACCAATCCCAATACCGGAGCGAAAATCAAAGACGGCAAGGAAAAAGCCCGTTTCCTCCGCACCGCAGCCATGGACAGCGATTATAACTGGCGAAAGTATTTCAAAAGCGCCGAAACCACCGGCATCACCAAAGTCAAAATGGAAGTCGGTCCCGAAAAAGGGAAGGAATACACCGCCTACGAAGTAAAGCTCACCACCAAAGACGGCAGCGTGGAGAGACGCTATTTCAACACGGAATCCGGGTTGGTCGTGAAGATTTCGCAGACCCTGCAAACTCCGATGGGGAATTTTGCCTCGGATTCCTATGTCAGTAACTACAAGAAAGTAGATGGGATTTCCATGGCCATGACGGTGAGCCAATCCATTCTCAACCAAGTAATTACCATTGATCTGAAATCGGTGGAGCAAAACGTGAAAGTTCCGGATGACCGCTTTGCCCTGCCCGATTCGGTGAAAGAGCTGTTGAAAAATCTTTAGCTTACCCTCAAGGTAAGATAATTCACTAGCTGACGGGTAATCGAGG
>CAZPPD010000764.1:0-3373 GCA_964588185.1 uncultured Alcaligenaceae bacterium
ATCCTTGTATATCCCTTGGGATAACTCCGGCATCCCGTCCCGATTCACCAGGGGAAAGATGGCCGCTTTCAACGGGGCGATTCGCGGGTGCAGCTTGAGCACGACGCGCTCTTGCAGCTTGCCTTTTTCGTCGGGGACCTGATCCTCGCTGTAACTTTCGCACAAGAAGGCAAGTGTGGCCCGGTCCGCTCCGGCAGAGGGTTCAATCACATGCGGGACGAAGCGATCTTTGTTGACTTCGTCCAGATAACTCAAGTCCTTGCCGCTGCCCTTGTGTTTTGGTTTGCCATCGGGGCCGGCTTCCACAATCAAGGTTTCCCCGTCCTTTACCAGTTTTCCTTCCATATGACTCCGCAAGTCAAAATCGCCCCGATGAGCGATCCCTTCCAGTTCCCCATATTCACCCGGAGGCAGGAAAGGAAAAGCATACTCGATGTCCGCAGTGCCAACCGAATAGTGGGCCAATTCAGCCGCCTCATGTTCGCGAAGGATCATTCGCTCCTCGGAAAGGCCCAGGTCGATGTACCATTTGTATCGCCGGTCGCGCCAATACTGATACCAATCGGCTGAACTCTTGGGATGGCAGAAGAACTCAATCTCCATCTGCTCAAACTCCCGCGACCGAAAAGTAAAATTCCGCGGGGTGATTTCATTGCGGAAACTCTTGCCAATCTGGGCAATCCCACAGGGCACTTTGACCCGGCTGCTGTCGACCACGTTCTTGAAATTGACGAAAATCCCTTGGGCGGTTTCCGGCCGCAAGAAAGCGGCTCCCTCCTCGCCGCTGAGAGCACCAACATAAGTCTTGAACATCAAATTGAATTCGCGAGGTTCAGTCAAGGTTCCCAAATTCTTGGCATCCGGACCTAAGACTTGGGAGAAATCGGTAACCGTGGTCAAGGACACCAATGATCCGTCCCAGGTCAAGTCCCCTGCATTTTTTGCTCGTAGGTTGAAAAACTTGAGGGCCTTCTGTTCGGCTTCTTTCTCACCCTCCTCCCCGCCGGAAGTCACGGTCACAAAAATCCTCTGCCCTTTGGCTTCCACCCAACGGCCCTTGACTTGGTCATGGCGATAGCGGCGTTTGGACTCCTTACAATCCACCATGTAATCGTGGAACAGATCGTAATGTCCGGAACATTTCCAAACTTGGGGATGCATGATGATAGTGCAATCCAACCCCACCATCTGATAGGCCTCCGGACCTCCCGGCGGTACCGAAATATCATCGTGCCCGGTGACCATATCCTGCCACCAGCAATCTTTGATGTTGCGTTTCAATTCCACGCCTAATGGCCCGTAGTCCCAAAAACCATTGAGGCCCCCATAGATCTCACTGGACTGAAACAAGAAACCCCGGCGTTTGCATAATGAAACGAGTTTATCCATTTCCATGTGTTACTCCGATTTTCATCTCGGTTTAATTCTGCGAATCCAATTCACATTCCTTACGCTTTTTCCCAAAAGCTATTGGCAATTCAAATAACTCCTGCTTCAACACGAAACGGGTCCCGGCGTATCGCCGGAACCAAGGAATATCGATTCCACTTTGCTGCCGCGCAAACATCGTCTTCGTAGCCAAGTTCTTGGAGCAATATTCCGCCTTGGCTAATGCCTAAGGCTTCCTGAAGATTACCACCGTGATTGTCATAGCAATCCCCGGCTAGCCGGGCACTATCATTTAGGTTCACCGGAAAATGCCCATGCAAGTAATTGACAAAGGCACCGGCCAACAAAGTGTCTTCCAGGGTAATCTCTCCGGCAGACCCTGCACAGAGAATATGAATAGGACGGGTTTCGCTGTGAAGGTGTTCGCAAACAGCGCTGAAATTCACAAAAGCTCCAATCAAGATGCGGTCGGCTTCGGCAGCTCGCACCAATGCCCGCGTTCCGTTGGTAGTGGTCATCACCAAAGTTTTGTCCCGGCATAGCTCATGCAAAAACTCACCCGGAGAATTGCCCAAATCAAAACCCGGAATCGGCTTGCCCCCTCTTTCGCCGGCTAACAAAACACTTCCGGGTGGCATTCTGTCCGCCAATTCTTTGGCTTCGTTGATTTCCAAACAAGGAAATACCGCTCTGCATCCCGCTGCCAGAGCAAAAACCATTGTGGTCGTCGCCCGCAGAACATCAATCACGACAGCGGTAGCACCTGCCAATCGGCCCGCGGGTACCAGTTCCGGTAACAGGTGCACCTGAACATCACGTTCTTTGGTCATGAGGTCTCTCTTCAACAATACCGGGCAGCTAGAGGAATCTTACGGAAGTGGGGAAGGAAACGACAGGGAGTAAAATCTCCGGCGGTTGATCGTGGGGAGCATTTTAATTTCGAAGGAATTCTTTATTTTTGGATTTACTGGTTGAAAATCTTGCAAGGACAATTTCTTAAGTTGGCACAAGGGGAAAACAGTATTTTTACTTCTTGGTCAAGCCAAATTGTATCCGTAGGAGTGGGAGCGATTTAGGAGAGCAATTAATAAATCGATCCATTCCTCTGGGAACTCTTTTTGAGATTCTAGGATTGTGACAAATCCTAATTTTCTCACCGAATAACATCCTAAACAATGATACTAATGCTTTGGTGATCATGATACAACCAGTCCATCCCTTTCGCGACTTCCCAGGAAACAATATTGCCAGCATTTACGACCTCAAGCCCAAGTTTCAAGCACTACTCCGCCCCTTGTGCCGCTGGTTGGCCGCCCGCGGTATCACGGCAAATCTGGTAACCCTCTTTGCAGCCTTCCTCTCCATTGCCAACGGATCCTGTATCGTAATTTGGCCCAATCAGAAGTGGCCGTTGTTCTTGTTGCCCTTCGTTCTTCTCGTGCGCATGGCACTTAATGCCATTGAAAAATAAGCCCCCATCCACCGACTTGCCAAACACCGGGCCGGCATCGCATTGCTGTAGTTGTAGAGGTGCATCGCCGGACAGGAGTGATGACGAACCCTCCGTTAAAAGCCGTGGACAAAGGACCGTAAAAAGCCCGTAAGTTGACGGTGGCATTATTGCCAGACGAGGTCAATTAATGACATTGGCATAGATTGGTCTTGGAAGTCAACGTTCAACCGATAATTTGCAGAAACCGGCAACCATTGTCAACGGGCCCGGAAAACGGGAATGACATAAGTCCAAAACTAGGTAGGAGTCCCTGATGAAAATGAGCAGACCAACCCTCCTGCCTATCAAAAAGGGTCCTGACACCTTTTCTGTGTCCCCGGAGTATGCCTACACCTACGATGATGCCGGCCAGTTGACTTCGCTGACAGATCACGGGGGGACCACCAACTACAGCTATGACGACCAGGGACAACTCACCGGGGATGGCACCAACACCTACGACTATGACTTAGGCGGCAATCCAGACGGAAC
>CAZPPD010000765.1:0-3366 GCA_964588185.1 uncultured Alcaligenaceae bacterium
CGGTGACTCGCCATTGTACCCCCCTAAAAGACTTTCCTAGTCGGTTCTTCGACACAATTTTCGAGTTGCTGAAATCAAATGAACTAGCGTAATAAATCCGGCCCCAAGGAGTATTTTTCCATGAACTCTCCGAATTCCAATCGCCCAAACAAGAAAAACAAACATCCAAAGTATTTCGCTTTTGGCAAAAAGCTCTGGAGGAGCAAAACCAATTTGCTGTTGGAATTGTTAGAAGACCGGACGACTCCAGTCACCGGAGGCCTTGGGCCGGGGGGATTTTTGGACCTCGGACCGACCTCGGATTTGGTCCTGTGGGTGGATGCCGGTTCCCTTTCCTTAACGGATGGGGCTAACGTAGATGCATGGGGCGATCAAAGCGGACGGGGGAATGATTTAGGGAATCGTCAAAACACCGTGACTTATGTTGCCAATGATCTCGGAAGCAACAACCTACCCACCGTTCAGTTTGGGGATGGAATTCCTGCCGGCCCGGGAGGGAATGCAACCCGAGGTTGGTTGGAAGTTCCCCAATTGTTGGACGACGGAATTCAAGCAGAAATCTTTGTCGTCTTGAGTACCCCTCACGATGCCAACACAAACGATGGAGGCCAAAGTGGCGGATTCATGTTGGTTGGTGAAGCCAGTAATCACCACTACACTTGGAGCGATGGAAATGTTTATGAAAACTTCTCCCGTACCGATCGTCCCGGGTTCTCTACTAATGCCGATGATCAAACGGTTACCCATGTTTACAATGTGACCGGAGACGATGACGGGGCTTGGAAAATGTTCGTCAACGGCAATGAGCGAGGCAACACGGCTACGCAAAACCCTGATTATGTCGAAGGAAGAAACTGGGCGTTTGGCAGGGGAGAATCTACCAACAATGGAAACACCGACTGGGACGGGAAGATTTCTGAAATTATTATGTCTAACCGCCCGTTGACGGATGTCGAACGCATTATTGTTACCAATTACCTGCATTCCAAATATGATGCTCCAACTGGTCTGGGGACTGGGGTATTTGATATTTATTCTGGGGACACGGCCGCCAATGGCGATCATGACTTTGACCTTTTTGGTGTTGGCCGGGACTCTGATGGAGACGAGGTATTGGATGCCGGTGCCGCTGGGTTTGGCATTCAAGTATCCTCGCTTACCGATGGCGATTTCATTTTAGCGGCACATGACGGCGGAACAGGAAAAACCACAAACGATATAAATGCTCCAGGAGTTTTGGAACGCTTTGGACGCACTTGGTATATAGATTTCAGCGGCCCAAAAAGTAGTACCTTCACCTTTGACTACAGTGATGCAGGTCTGACCAGGGATGCAGAAGATGTGCAGTTCGATTTATTGTTCAGCCCTGATGGAACCAACTTCACTTCAGTGGCTTCGGTACTGGACAACAACCCAGCTAATGATACCTTCACCTTTACCAGTTTGACCGGCTTGATTGTTGGCTTGTACACTCTTGGGGAAGGCGTGAGTCTTCCGGTGGTCTCCAGCTCCCCAGGGGCCCTCTTCTATCTGGACAGTGATCCGGCTGAACCGATCGATGGGACCGGATTGAGTTTAGTTGATACCGACGATAACATTTCCGATGCCACCATCGAAATTACCGGAAACGCCTCACCGGGAGATGTGCTAGGCATTCAAGGTTCTTTGCCCGCAGGAATCACCGTCAGCAGTTCCACAAACACCCAAATTAGCCTGACCGATTCCGGCGGTTCTGTTTCCTCTGCGGATTGGCAAACCGCTTTGCGGCAAATCACCTTCTCGACAACTGCGGGAGTCCAATCCATCCGCACCGTCACCTACACGGTTCATGACGATGAATTCCCCGGCGACCCAACCCATGAGGGTGTCGATACCCGACAGATTGAAGTCCGATTGATCGATGACGGCCGCTACATCTGGGACGGCGATTCCGATGGTGACGGCGATGGAATCAATTGGACTGATCCGTTGAACTGGAATCGGGACCAGGTACCCGGAGCTAGTGACATAGCAGTCCTTGAAGATCTCGATATCGGGGATGTAGATGTAACCGGGATGGCGCCTGTGGGCGAAATCCGCTTCGAAAATTCTTCCGATAGTTTCAGCCTGATCGGTGGGCAGATTGACACACCTATCATTACTCACGTTAGCAACCAGACGAATGAAATTACTGTTGAGGTCGATGTTGCCGGATTATTGGTTGCTGTCGATGCCGGTCAATTGAATCTCACCAACCAGAATAACGATGCCACCGGCACAGTAAATGTTGGCTCCGGTGGAATTTTGGGCGCAGCTTTAGATCCGTTGGGTGGAGCACTTGGAAATTTAAACGTCGATCTTAATGGCGGGATCCTAGATCTGCTGCCCGGCGCTGAAGAGACGATCGTAGGGGCCCAAGCTTACTTGTTTGACGGCAACGATACTGACCTGCCCGGCGATAGCAGCCAATTGGCAACAAAAATCCTTGAGGGAAATGTCTGGTTCCCTGATCAAGATTCCGTCGTCAATTTCTGGGGCGACGAGATCCTCGGCCTCAACAACTCAGGAAACCCAGTCGATCCCCAAAACTTTGGCCACACCTACATCGGCACCTTGGTTCCCGACGATGGCGATGCAAACCCTGGGGAAACACTGACGGTTGAATTCGGTCACACCAGCGCCGATGACGCCAATCGCATCCGTATTGACCTAAACGGCAACGGCATATTTGAAGACGTTGTGGCGGAAGGAGACGAAGACCCATACGACGCCGACCGGGGCGGCACTTTTGCGACCAACAAGGATATTTCCCTGGTCGAAGGCCAAGAATACCTCGTTGCCCTTCAAGGCCGCGAAGGTGGAGGTCAGGTCCGACTCCAGGCGCGAGTGAGCTACGACAACGGAGGCTCCTTCCAGAATTTCGATGTTACCGATTTGAACACCCAAGCGGTCCCAATAGGGGTGATGAATGGTACTCTCACGGTTTCCGGCGATTCAACCGTTCGCCTCGCCTCCGGGGTTCGATCTGACACAATTACGAATCTGGTAATGAACTCAGCCGCGACATTGATGGTCGATTCAGTCGACATGAAGCAGGGACTGGCATTCTCAAATGTGAGTCTTCAAGGGGGCGATGCCACTTTTGATTCGACCGGTATGCCGAATGTCACTCTGAGCAACATTTCGGAAACCGCTCCCACCAATATAATTTTCAACGGGGACGCCACATTCACTTTAGACACCAACAATACCTACACCGGCACTACTACAATTAATCCCGACACCACAGTTATTATCACCCAAAATAATTCATTAGGAACTACCGACGGCGGGACAATCGTCAACGCAGGCGGAGCCTTGGTTGCAAGTGGGCTAACAACAATCGAG
>CAZPPD010000766.1:0-3339 GCA_964588185.1 uncultured Alcaligenaceae bacterium
GTTGTTTGATTTAGGAACCCTGAAGGAACTTGGGCGGTCATAAAGTCGCCAGGATCATTCCCTTTTAGTTTAATGCTAAAGTGCAATTCATGATCTACCGAACGATACGATTGGAGCCCGTCCAAGTCGCCGTTAAGTTCTTGAACCGGCGCAGAACCCTGGCGGATATGAAAAAAACCTTCCCGCGGTCGATTGGACCAAAACAGAGGATCGCTAAGTCGCTTTTTGCCGTCGAAGTGATCGGCTTGCAGATCCAAGCGTAAACGATTCGAGGCGGTGCGCAATCCGCTCTGCATCCCCCCGATTCCCTTGAGTTGGCGAAAGGTTTCCAAACCGGTCACAAATGCGGAAGAAACGATGATCATGACAAATACTGTCAAGGTCATGGCAACCAGCATTTCGATAAGTGTGAAACCGTCTCTGCGTTGCATGTAATCACCTTAAAAACAACAGATTTTTGATATGCTTGCAATCCTACGGTTGCCAACCGGCTCCCCGATTAAAAACCTCGACCACTCCTTCCATGATGACCACGGTTCCGCTGGAAACGTTTGAACCAAAACCGAGAATGGGGGTTTGCGTTTCGACGACATATCGGGTGTTGCTTTCTTTCTTAACCCCCACCAAGCGATAAAAGTTGGCGTGGCCGGGTTCATTATTGTTCGGCACGGAGATATCCAGGATCCAAGATCCGGCCACAATCTTGGGCTTGGCTCCGGAAGGAACATCCAGCATTACCAGGTTGTTGTTCGGATCAAATTGGGCACTGGTTGTCACCGTTTCCCCGCGCTGCAAGTTCCCAGTAGATTCCAGGGGCCGCTCATTGTTGTAAACCACGACGGATAGTTCCACCACCGAGGAGACGCCGTTAACCGGCCGCCGCAGCAAATAGGCCCAAGTGTAATTGCGGCCGCGTTCAAATTTGCCGTTGGTAAAGGTCTGGGGCACACCATTATCATTGAAGATAATATCATCCAGGACGGTGAACCAACGCATGACATCTTCGGGGGTATTTTGGACATAGCTCACATTTCGCCTGGCAACTCCTCCGGTCTGCCCACCAACCCAATCTCTGGAAGAACCGTTGGCGTAAGAAATGTACCCCCAAGGATCGGCATAAACCGGAAAGCTGGGCCCGTCATCGGCAGCCGTCAACCCACCGCCGGGACTGGTGAAAGCACCTACTATACTGGAATCGCTGCGCACGTCGAAGGCCTGGGCGAGGGCGGCGGCGGTTGCTGCGGCTTGGCCTGCACGATCATCCTGGATGGCTTGCCGCATGGTTAGGATGCCGACCGGGAAGAGGGTCAGGAGTGCCAGCATCCCAATACCCATGACAAAGATGGCCACCAGCACTTCTACAAGCGTTGCTCCAGTTCGTTTTACCATGATCCGCTTTCTCCAATAGTGACATGCCGGGGTCACTCAACAAACACATAAGGATTGCTGTTAGCCACATCCACCGCATAAGAAGCAACCAGCCCCGTTCGGGTATAAACGACAATTAGTGTCGGTTCCCCTTTTAGAGGATCGGCGGAAGCCATTTCCCGGACCCAAAAATACAACTTTTCCTCGGAACGATTGGACACCGTCCCGGAGGGGGAAAACATAATATCGATGCTGTTTCCACTGGGTTGAGGGGCTTTGTTGTTGGTCACGTTGGTTTTCATGTCGATGCCAACAAGATAAGGCATTTCCAGGATTTCTTCCCCGGACGGGCGTGGCTTTCGGACAATCCGGTAGGGGGTCGAACTTCCGATATTGTTTACGATTGGGGATTTTAAAGTACATTGTTGGGGACTGTTTACACTCATTATTTGGTGCATCAATCCGGTTCGGTGGACCTGCAAAAAATCTCCCGCCTGAACAACTTGGTTTTGGTTTAAGTTGACATCATTGGAAAAATTAACCGTCGTAGTGTTGTTTGACACCATTGCACTGGTTATTTCCCCAATGATGTAGTCATCCGGTTGCTCAATGAATTGGGCTCGGGAGTAGAAATTTGCATTGTCCGGGTCTTGCATCAGTCGCAAGCCGCGACCCGAGCGGTCCAATAAAGCACGTTGGCGGGCCATGGTAAACCAACTTTGCAAACCCGCTGCTCCGTTGGAGACGCGTTCGCTTTTTTCCCAACTGGGAAGCATCATGACCCCCAGAGCCGCGAGGGCCAAAATCAGGGTCATCACGACCAGCATTTCAATGAGGGTGAATCCGGAGCGATGAGTGAGCTTGGTCATTATTCAGCTCCTCCTCCCATCTTGAGCACAAAGCTGTAAAGGTTATCGCTTGCTTGGCTGGAATTGGTAACCGCCAAAGTAGTTCGATTTAAGCCCAGTTGTTTATCCCGGCCGTTGGAAACTATCACCGGGGCCAGGTACTGGTTTACGGGGGTGTGGCAAATACTGGAAAAAGTTCCACTTCCGGACCAACTGCCAAGTAATAGCCCGTCGGGGGCTAAGGGGTCGGTCTTGCCGGAATATTTGTTTTGCAAAGCATTGCTTTCCGTTGGAAAGCGGCAGAAGGTAACCGGATTTCCCCATCCATCCACGATTTCTTTGACCCCATCGTTGTTGGTGTCCTTGGCAAAAGCATCCAAATCAATGTTGGCGTTGCCTTTATTGGTCTGCAGGATCAAATAAAGGCAGGTTGCCGATTCGACCGAACTGCCGGGAGTCGCGGTACCCAATTCTTTCTGGTACAAGGCGTTGTAGCGGCGATTGGAAATGGGAATATATTTCGAATTATCGACGTAGACCGGGCAGTTGCGGATTTCTTCATCTGTGATCGGAAAAGCCTCAACCAACCTCATCTTGATTAGGATTATTCGGGCCCTCCGTGGATTATTGCTTGCAAGGGACATTATTTGCGAGGGAATAACCGGTTCCTTATTGGCATCCTGAATCACTTTGTCCCAATGGCTACGCAAGATATCGTGAATCGTCTGCACAGCGGAAATGGAATTGGCTTCCTTAGTGGTGTTAATCCATTGAAAAGTACCAGCTGCACCAAGAGCCATTAATACAGCGATGATGGCGACTACCACCAGCATCTCCACCAGGGAAAATCCGTGCCGTTTGTTCGGGCTTTTAAGCAATGACATGTCGTTCTCCTGTTATTCCCCGGCGTTCATGAGCCCGGATACAAAATTCGATTGGTCGTCTTGGCCGGCATTGCCGAGGTTTGGATTGCTTGGATTCCAGGTTCCCCCCGACCCGAAGCTGCCGTTTCTGCCCGCGGAGATTATTTGGAAACTATTGGCTTTCATATATTGACCGTTGGAGAGCTTGTAAGGCGCGACACCAAGGCCGCTGCAATCGCCGGATTGGTAATTGTCGCCCC
>CAZPPD010000767.1:0-3335 GCA_964588185.1 uncultured Alcaligenaceae bacterium
AACAACCCGGAGGTTGGGCTTATAGTCTACTACCTTATATTGACCAAAAGCCTTTGTGGGATATGGGACGGGAGTTCCCCGAAGGTTCGGCGCAACGACTGGATGCGGGAGCTGTGCGATTGCAAAGACCCGTGCCGTTGTACAACTGCCCTTCCCGGCGCTCGGGGGGACCTTACCCAAACAACTTCAAATATCGTAATGCCGCCAGTGTGAGTGAGGTTTTCCGAGGAGACTATGCAGCCAATTCCGGCAGCCAAAATACCAACGAATTTTTTGGCGGACCAAGCTCGCTGAGTCAGGGAGATGATCCAAATTATTCCGGATGGCATGATACCAGTGCCCTGACAGGTGTCTTCTTTGAACGAAGTATCATCGACCTCAGTGATTTGGGCCGAGGGTCCAGTAATGTGTTCTGTTTAGGGGAAAAATATATCAACCCCGATGGGTATTTCACCGGAACGGATCCATCCGACAACGAGAATTTCCACGCCGGATTTGACAACGATGTCTGCCGCGTAACTCACAGCTTGCCCTTGCGGGATACTCCCGGAGAGACTCATCACCGCAATTTCGGCAGCGCTCATAATGAAGGCCTCAATATGCTGATGTGTGATGGCTCCGTTCACTTTATGACCTACAATGTGGATTTGGCAACTTGGCGAGCGTTCGGGGATCGGAAATAACAAACTGATAATTCGAAAGCGATAAAGGGCAAAAGAGGCTGCATTCTTTTGCCCTTTTGTTTTTTCCTGATTCTTAAAAACCAATTGGCCGGAAAAAGAAATCCCTGTACATTCCCCAAACAAAGACCCGCCTTGGATTCCTATTTTCTTGTAATCCCCGCTGATATACAAAAGTGATAGGCGACAACTTTCACCAGCCTTCAAGCGATCCACCCATGAAATCAAAGCTCCTCCATGTGTTCCTGGTCTTATTTTGCACATTCCTTCAAATTAAGCCTTTGTTTGCAAACGAACCCATTGAGTTGGGAACAGAACGGGAACTCTTCGTCGATGACTTCCTCATTCTGGATAAGACCGGGTCGGCAAAATTCCATTTGCACCAGCCCCAACCGCAAGAAGTCGTCTTGGTGACTAATAAACCTTGGGAAGGAAATACCTGTGCCTACTACACCTTATTCCAGGATGGGAATCGGTACCGGATGTATTTTCGAGGCTGGAACCATGACGAGAAGACCAAGAAACCAACACACCGGGAAGTGACCTGTTACGCGGAAAGTAAAGACGGAATCCATTGGGAGCGGCCCAATCTGGGTTTGTTTGCTTTCGCCGGTTCCAAGGAAAACAACATTGTCTGGGACGGCATTGGGACGCATAATTTTACGCCCTTCAAAGATCAGATTCCCGGCTGTCCGGAAAAACTTCGTTACAAGGCATTGGGCCGCGGTTCGGGAAAATACAAACGGGCTTTGTATGCCTTCGCCTCTCCCGATGGAATTCATTGGAAGCTGATGAAGGAGGAACCTGTGATTACCAAAGGAGCTTTTGATTCGCAGAATCTGGCTTTTTGGGATCCGGCGACCAAGGTTTACCGCGAGTTCCACCGCGGCTTCCGCAATGGCAAACGAGACATCATGACTGGAGTGTCCAAAGATTTCTTGCAATGGTCGGACCCGGTTTTCTTGAACTACTACAATGCCAAACCGGAGCACCTCTATACCAATACCATTCGCCCTTATGAACGGGCACCACATATTTTGATTGGCTTTCCCACTCGTTACCTTCCTCATAAGGGTTCGCAAACCGAACCGGTCTTTATGAGCAGCCGGGACGGCCGCAATTTCAAACGCTGGAATCAACCGGTGATTTCCACCACTGCACCTAAGGACCGCGACGGCAATCGCAGCAACTACATGACCTGGGGATTAGTAAAGCTCCCTGGGGACGACAAACATTATTCCGTTTATGCCTCCGAGGCCTATTACCAGGGACCGGACAGCCGGCTGCGGCGGTTTACCTACCGGGTGGACGGATTTGTTTCCATTCGCTCCAAGGGGAAAGGCACACTGATCACCAAACCCATTCTTTTCCAAGGCAATCGGCTGGAGCTAAATTTCCAAACCGGAGCCGGCGGAAGTTTCCGTGTCGAGATCCAAGAATTGGACGGCAAGCCTTTGCCAGGATTCGCTCTGGACGATTGTCCAACCATTCGCGGTGATTCGATCGACCATTTGGTATCCTGGAAACATGGTCGAGACCTTTCCAAGCTGACCGGAACCGCAGTGCGGTTGCGTTTTGAAATGGAAAATGCCGATTTGTTTTCCCTGCGGTTTCCTAAGAAGTAACGCGGTGGTTTGTTGCCTTAAATAAGGAACGCTTTTCAGCGTTTAAAAACGACGTTAGTCGGAATATACAAGGAGTTCCTATGCTGCGGTGGACCATTGTCCTGGGAGTTGTAATTCTGATTGGAGTGGGAATTTATTTTCTATCCTCCGAAAAAACACCCGTGGACGTTGCCGTTGCCGGCAAAGGTGAAATCCGGGCTTTTGTGGACGAACGAGCCAAGACTCGCTTACCCCACATCTATCGAATCACCATGCCCCAGGGTGGCCGAATCTTGGCGATTGACTTGGATGAAGGATCTTATGTCAAAGCCGGGGAGGTGGTCGCCCGAATGGACCCGGCAGATCTTGCCACCATGGTTGCGGAAAGCAAATCCCAAGTGGAGGCCCTGACCGCGCAAATAAACCTGACCAATGACCTTTCGCTGGAGAAAAGCTCGCTGGATGGATTAATGCACGTCCTGGCTTCAGTGGCCGCTTTAGTGAAGCAGTCCCGGATTCAAACCGAAACCAGTATGGCCAAGAAGAAGTTCTTCAAAAGCAAATTGGATCGGATTGAAAAGCTGGTGAAAAAACAGGCAACTTCGGAGCAGGAACACGAAAAGGCTCAACTGGATGCGGTCAGCAGCAAAGTCGAATATGAAACCGATGTCCTCAACCTCCGCATCAGCCAACTCCTGGAAGCCGCCGCCAAAATCTGGCCGCAGCAAATCCGGGAATGGATTAATCTAAAACAACTGCAAATCAAGGTTCACCAGGCGGAAAAGAAAGAAGCCGAAGCTCGTCTCGATAAGGCCAAGCGGGATCAGCAACGCGGCACCATCCACAGCCCCGTTTCCGGGACCGTCCTGAATCGCCGGGTATCCAATGAACGAGTGCTTTCCCCCGGAGAAATCCTCTTGGAAATCGGCGACCTCGCGCAATTGGAGATTGAAGCCGACATTCTTTCTCAAGACGTGGTTGCCATCCGGGAAAAACAGCCCGCGGAAATTTATGGGCCCGCCATCAGGGAAAAGCCGATACGCGGTCACGT
>CAZPPD010000768.1:0-3332 GCA_964588185.1 uncultured Alcaligenaceae bacterium
AAGTTGGGGAGGCAAAAAATTTCAAAATAAATAGCCCTGACCGGCACTAGCTTGTTTTGGTGGTTTCTCCTTCCTTCTTTACGGACCAGTCTCCATCCGATGTTGCTGGGGAGGTCTGCTCCTCTTTAGTTTCTTCCGGGGTAGAGGGAGCATCACTTGTGGCTCCCGCTTGATCCCCACCATCAAAGCGAGCGACCACCGCACAGCCACAAGAATCGCTCCAAACATTGACACTAGTCCGGCACATATCCAAAATCCGGTCCACTGCCAGGATCAAGCCGACCCGTTCAGCCGGCAAGCCTACTGCTTGCAAAACAATAACCATCATCACTAAACCGGCATGAGGAATGCCTGCGGCCCCAATACTTGCCAACAAAGCAGTAAAGGCCACGATGATTTGATCGCTCAGGGATAAGGAGATCGTCGGTTCCAGTTGGGCGATAAATAAGACGGCCACAACTTCAAACAACGCCGTCCCGTCCATGTTGATTGTGGCACCCAGCGGTAACACAAAGGAACCGACCCGGTTGTCGATCCCAGCCCGATTTTCCACGCAGGAAAGCGTCAGCGGCAACGTGGCATTGCTGGAAGCAGAACTAAATGCGGTCATCAACGCCGGGCTCATGGCGTGAGCATACTTTGCAGGATTTCGCCTACCTGCCAAATGCACGATTACCGGTAACGTAATGCAGCTATGAAATGCCAGGGCACAAAACACCGTCAGCAAATACCAGCCTAGGGCCTGGAAAACATCAGCCCCTTGCGTTGCAGTGGTACTGAGCATCAAGCAAAAAACCCCGATGGGAGCCAAATGGATAATAGCCATCGTCATCTTCATCATCACCGCAAACCCGGATTCAAAAAACTCCTTGAAAAGCTGGAGAGGTCTGCCGCCGACGATGATGGTAAAAATTCCAAAGGCCAGGGAAAACGCAATGATCGACAGAAAACTGCTGGAAACTACCGCATCGAAAGGATTGGTTGGAATCATCGCCTCAAGTTGCCGATACAAGGTTTCGCCGAGATCCGCATCTTCTACAATCGATTCTGCTTGGGCAGCAACTTCTTCCGAACCACGATTTCCCGGTTGGAATATCCATACCATGAATATCCCCGTCGCAATGGCCAACACACTGGTGATGATGTAATAACCAATGGTCATGCTGAACAATTTTCGCAACCGCCCCGCATTTGCCAGCCCAAGAACTCCTGTCAATAAGGATGTAATAATAAGGGGCACGGCCACCATTTTTAACATCCGCAAAAATAACTGACCTATTCCGTTAGCGATATCCCCAATCCACCGAGCGGTGGAACGGCCATGGAGGACAAACAAGCGGTGGATTTTTTTGGTTTTGTCCTTTTCCGCCAAACTGGACAAAGTGATATAGGAACCCGGAGTGCGGCCGGTGGGGTCAACAATTACTCTTTTGGAAAGGGGAAGGCTAGCATCCCAATCTCGTGAGTTATTGAGAAGGATGATGATCTTGTCTGTCGAATCCTTTACGTGCAGATATTTTCCGTTGGGGAGTTTCGTGGTCGATACCCGGGTGCTGAAATTGATATTCAGGAAAATACCGGTTACCGCCGCAAGCACCACGGCGATTAGGATTTGCCAGTGCAGAGCCAGTCGAAGCATGGATTGATGTCCTTATTTAGGTAGAAGCCAGGACGTGCATGATATCCCCGTCTTTGACAATATAAGTTTTCCCTTCCAGGCGGAAGACACCTTGATTTTTTGCTTCTTTCATGGAGCCGACTTTTTTGAAGTCTTCATAAGATACCACCTCACCTCGAACAAATCCTCGCGAAAGGTCGGTATGAATCGCTCCGGCGGCTTCCACCGCGGTAACTCCTTCGGGAATACTCCAAGCCCGGCACTCATCCTCGCCCACCGTAAAGAAAACAATTTGATGCGAGGAAGAGAAGATTTGCTGGAGAACTTTATCCCGCTGCGATTCGGCGGACATCCCTTCCGCAAGAAAGTCCTTTAAGAATTCTTCCCGCTCATCTTCGGGAAGCTCTTCGATTTCCATTTCAAAGCGAACCGGAACCTGGCAGGCATTGGAAGCCAGTTCCAGCAGCTTAGCCGGTAGTTCTTCACCTAATCTGTCTTCACTGATATTTACCAGGACCATCACCGGCTTTAATGTCAGTAACTGAAAACTGCGAACGGTCTTTTCTTCCTCTTCCTTCAACCCCAAACTAGCCGCGGATTTTCCGGATTCCAATGTCTCGGCAATTCGCTTGAGCAGATCCAATTCAAATTGGTCGGCTTCTTTTTGTTTGGCATTTCGCGGCTTCTTGAGCTGCTCTTCGAGCCGGCCGATGCGGTTAGTGACAATATCCAAATCCGCAAACAGTAGTTCTTCGCGGAAGTTTTGCAATTCTTCGACCAGATCTCCGCCCATGAATCCATTGAGCACCACCAATAAGGCATTTGCGTCGCGCATGATTCCCAGTCTTCGGGCATTATCTTTGCGTTCGGCCACCAGCAATCCCGGAGTATCCAACATTTCCAACGTGGTATAGGTGGTCTTTTTGGGCTTAAAGACCTGCGACAACCAATCCAACCGCGTATCGGGAATCTTGGCAATCCCCATCTGACCGTGTTGTGCTTTGCCGGGATCGGGAGCCACTCCGGTGAGCCATTGGAAAGTGGTGCTTTTCCCTGAACCGGCAAAACCTGCTATGCCAACTTTCATGTTTGCTAATCCCAATGAGAGCGAAATATGGAGCGAGAATTCCGCTACCAGTGACTCCGGAATTCCGGGCGAATTCAGCTACCCGATCACAGTACAATAATCTTATTTGCTGACCTTGGGATAACTAGGGGGAAACCATGTGTGAAGAGTGGATGCCATTCATAAAGTTTAAACTCCATCCCAATTTCTTCCATCAATTACCAAAGCATCCGGCTTACAAGTATGAACTCATTAATGGACAAGCGTGGTTAACTCCCCGTCCCAAGTTTTACCATGCACGTCTCAATTTTAGAGACTATTCGCTTCCTGACGAGTTGCAAAACTCAGAGGAAATGGACCTAAAACCCGCCGCCAATGAAGATCTGCCAAAACTGGTAGATCTTTTTGCGGGTGCCTTTCATCGATTACAGCCATTTGGAAGTTTAACAGTCAAGCAACTGGAAGAGGCTGCGACAGCTTGTTTAGAACGTACCGCGGAGGGTGGTGATGGTCCGTTTATTCCCGAGGCAAGCTTTATTGCCCATGACAAGAAAGATGGAACACCGGTTGGGGCAGCATTAATCACCTTGTTGCCGGATGGTGATCCTTTAGCTTTTAACAGTTACCACTGGAAGGAACCGCCCCATG
>CAZPPD010000769.1:0-3328 GCA_964588185.1 uncultured Alcaligenaceae bacterium
AGATAATGCCTTTCATAGGCTTCTAAGACTTGTTGCTTCCAGACAGCATAAGGAAAGAATAAATTAGCCTTCTACCGCCAAGGAGACCGGTGAAAAGAAAAAATCGCCTCCGATGGTCGTGTGGAGGGCGATTCGAATTGAAACTGAAAACTCATTCCGAAGTTAACATATCCATGAAAGCGAAAATCCTGATTGGCCCTTCCGGAATCCACTTCTATGTCCATTGCGGAAATGCTCCGTAACAAATCCAGAAATTCTTGCGACCACATTTCAAATTCGAAAATCTGTTCGGTAGGCAGGGCTTCACTTTCTTCCCAATTGTCCAGATTTTTTTTCACTGCTTGGCTGACTTCAGAATCCAAGGGCTGAAAAATAGGCCAGAATAGGCTTTCAAATAACTCTTGATAATGTTCCTTGGTCTCACTAGTTGACCAATATTCCCGGTTTACGGACCAAAATCCACCACCAGAATGGTTAGCTGCTTCTCCCAAAATCTGTTGTAGTACCTTGTGAAGTTTAAGGTTTCGAAGATGCCATGCGGCTCGAACGGCATAATCGCTACGGGGACAAAGCCGGCGAGTTTTCTGGAAATAGACCAAGGCTTGGTCATAATCCCTTTTGGCGAGGCATTTCTGACCCTGGTGAAACATCTTCTGGGCCCGACCCAAACGGCGAAGGCGAAATTCTTGGCGAGTGGGTTTACGGTTACGCAGGCGGGGGCAAATTTGGCTGGAACTGGGACCTAGGATTTCTTGTCCCTTTCGGGGTTCCGCTTCTTCGCTCTCACTCTTTTGCATCTCAATTTCGGCCAACCGTTGGCTTGCTTTTTTTCCATGAGGACAAATGGGACAACGCAGTTGAGCTTCGGTGAAACAGGCAATCGCCGTTTTGATATCCCCGTCCTTCAAACACCTTTGGCCAATCAAATACATTCGTCGAGAACCAGCTGCGTCATTTTGATTTGCGGTGGGATCATTTCCCCCCGTCGGCACTTCAACATTGCTCCATTGAATTTCCAGTTCGACTTTAGGCGGTGTTACACCAAGGTTTTTGCACAAGTCTTTTCCAAGTTCCAACAACGAAAAACTGTGATTGGAACTTTTGGCGGGGTTTCCCATTGGGATTGCTGATTTCTTGGTGGCATTTTCCGGCTCGGCCGTTTCTTTTTGGACGGGATACGATGGTGACGGTGGATTATGTTGTGGGGAGTATTCCAAGTATTGGTCGCTGGGGAGCGGAACCGCTTCAGAAAAAAAGGGTTCGGATTGAGTGCGGCTTTCCTTTCTGAAAATGGTGGATTCCGGATAAACACGCTCTTGTTCTCGCAGCTGGTGTATTCTTTTGAAATTGGAACGGTTCCGATGAATTTCCATTTGATCAGAGTTCGTTCTTTCCAGAAGCCAGGATTCCAGATTGTCAATTCCTACATATTCGAATGGTGGTTCGGGATTTCCATCTAATTGACGTGGAGAAGCATTGCTTTTGTTTTGCGGTCCGCAAGTAATTAGCTTCTTTAGTTCCGGTGGTATTTCTATTTGTGCTTCAGAGTTCCTCTCTTCCTCTGCCACCAAGTGGAGATGGTCGGTATGGAAATAAACCACCGCCGTTCGTTTTCGTTGGCACTTAAAAGGAAACAGAAAATAAGAAACATTAACTTCGGTGTAGTAAAGAGTGCATTTCCAGTGACAATGACGCAAATGGGCAGCACCAATTCGGGGAATAAACCGCTTTGGACCGACATAATCTGCCAGCTTTTCAACTTTGTAATCAATGTCCTCTCGATAACTTTCAAAAAGGAGAGGGAGACTGATCTGATTTGGCAATGCCCTTAGAACCCGGGCTAGGTCAGGAGGTTCGACGCAAGCTCTTGTCTTAACAGAAACCAATAGTGGCAAAACCGGGCATTTATCATCGGAATTGATTTCGGAATTGCCTGGGCAACCGTTCACTTTGCATTCAGTAGGCGAATCTACCAAATATCCGAACGGTGATTCGAGATTTGCTTCCGGATTTGTCTCGGGATCTTGTTCACACAGTAAATTAATTGGAATGGGTAATCCCGGCGGACTTGCATGGGCAGCTGGAGAAAAAACGATCTGCACCAGCAAACCTAGAAGGAAAAGAAGATTTAATAATAGAAATTTCATCAGCGACTCCCTTCGCTCCAAAAATGTGGGTTGGACCTGAAAAAACCTTTTACAGCTGGAAATGGTTATAAGAGCCAGGGAAATTTAGATGTTGTCTCCCGGCAGAAAAGCGGGGTGTTAAAAGCCGCTATTTCCCAAAAATGCCACGGAAGCATAACGTTTTTTCTTCCACAAACAACCGGAACCTACAGCCAATTAGGAATGTCGTTAAATGAGGTGGGAATTTTTTGAAATTGGGCTTCCAAATTCGCTTTAGAGCCGTATGATTAAATTTTCCTGAATCGGCGGACCAAGCCGATTATGGATTTTTTGCAAAACCAATTGACTTCGGGTTTCCGTGGCTTATAATTTGTTTTGCTGGCGAGTCAACTTCCGAAAAGAATATTGTTTAGTATTGGAAACTATGACTCCAAAACTACCAGACATTATTGGTGCTAAAACCTAAGCTCTATCCAAACTGAGAAGCGGATAGGGCCAAACCTTCGTGGTTTGGCTTTTTTATTTGATACATAAGTGGACGCATAGCTCAGTTGGTTAGAGCGCAGCTCTGATAAAGCTGAGGTCCTTGGTTCGAATCCAAGTGCGTCCACCTCTTACAAGGAAAAACGGGGATGTAGCTCAGCTGGGAGAGCGCCGGCTTTGCAAGCCGGATGTCAGGGGTTCGAGTCCCCTCATCTCCACAAAATTGAATCAGAGAAAAAAACAGAAAAAGTTAATAATAAAATCTTGACACCTTTGGGAGCTAACGTAGGATAACTTAACCCGCTAAGAAATTTTAACAAAGCGTTAACATTAAACAAGGATTCACAACCTCTTCTTATTGGCTGCGAGTTGGGGCATTTTGGAGATGCTTCAACTCCTGGTCAACAAGAGGGTCCTAATAGGCAATCCTTTTGTTGATTTTTTATTTGGTAGTCTCGTTGGGGCTTTCCAAACAGGGAAAATCGATCTTTGACAATTTGGTAACGATGTAAGTTGCATCTGAATTTTGTTGTGGGTTAACCACCTTTCCGGGGATAGCTCATGGCAAATAATGATAGCAAGAGCCCTTAGAAAGAGAAAAGGATCGTTACGGCTCCTTGTTTTCCCAGCAAGGAGTTCTGAAGCTTGGCGAATTCTTTTCTCCGTGGGTCAACCACGGAGGACGGGATGAATGCGGTCAAGCTATTAAGGGCGTGTGG
>CAZPPD010000770.1:0-3322 GCA_964588185.1 uncultured Alcaligenaceae bacterium
GTTCAAATGCCATTGAGAAACCATGGTGTCATAGGAATCCGCAATCTTCAATAACCTTGCACCCAAGGGAATTTGCTTTCCTTTTCGTTCGCCGATTGAGTCGCCTTTATAATCACAGCGGTAAAATTGCAGAATCTCAGACAACTCATGCGATGAAAAAGCAGCCGCTACGATCTCATCACCAATGGCTTCATATGTCTGAATGATTTTCCGTTCGTTTTTGTTGTGTGACAGCGGTTCCTCCAGAATTGAATCCGGAAGTCCCAACTTACCAATTTCGTGAAGAAGAGCCGCTACCTCCAGCACATAGATTTCACTGTGGGACATTAATCCCTGACTTAGAGCCACACACAGGTCAGCAACACGGCGGCTATGGTCTGCCGTTTCCGAATGGCGATAGGAAAGGGAGGATAACAAGGCTGCAACCGCATGGAAAGGAATTGCCCCCGGACTCTGGGTAGCTAAAAGGAATTGGATTTTCTTTTCTCCCTCATTGACCTGTTCGTGAGGTACATTGTCCCAGCGAACTAACCGGTTTCGGCCCGTTCGTTTAGCAACATAAAGAGCCTTGTCTGCTTGCTCGAGCAGTTGTTGCGGATGTTTAGCTCCCAGGATTGTTGACGACAACCCGAAACTGGCGGTTACCGGCAAATTAATCGGATTACTTTTTTCTAATACCAAGCGTAATTGTTCTGCCCGGGTAGTTGCCGTTTCGAGGTCCACATGAGGCATTAGAATACAAAATTCCTCCCCGCCATATCGGCAGAGAAGGTCTTCTTCCCGAATCTTTTTCCGAAGCGTTGCCGATACTTCCCTCAGGACCTGATCCCCGCAACTATGACCATGGTTATCATTAATTGATTTGAAATGATCAATGTCCACCATGAGACAACTGATGTATTCATTCTTCCTGTCCACCATATTCCACTGTGTTTCAAATTCCGAGAAAAAAGCCCGGCGATTGAGGCAGCTGGTCAAGGGATCTTTAGTAGCCAGATTTCTTAGGTGTTGATTCTGCTTATGAATTCGGACCCGGGCTCTTTTTAATTTGTTCAAAGTGTTGAGGAGATCAGTGTTTTTTCTTTCAATCGAAGTTAGATTATCAAAGGATGCCAAGGCACCTCGAAGTGAACCATCCGCACCTAAAATCGGCATGGAGTTGACCGAAAGTTTATCAGCTCGGGCATCGTTGGTAGCTAAGCCTAATATGGTTCCTACCTTTGGCTGCTTCTTTTGAAGAGCCTGTTCCCAGGGATAGCTGGAAGAATTTCCTTCAGTTACTTGATGACTCCAACTAAGCGAAGAAACACTTTTCCCCTGTAGTTCCTCTTTGCTGTGGCCGGTAGTATCCGCGAACGCCTCGTTTGCCATCACAATCTGCCCCTCCTTGTCCAAAATCACAACTCCTTCCGCCAAGGTGTCTAAAGTGTTACGAACCCGGTGAGGTACAACTCGCGATTGGTGATAGTCGATGCGCCGTAGTAAGAGTCGAACGTAAAAAAAGAAAGCTAGAAAACAGGAGATGATGAAAAACAAGAAGAATGGGACCATAGGATGGAAGATAAGGCCGAACAGTCCACCTGCCTGTATGGGCTTAAAAATGACCTCAACACTGCCCCACCGTTTGTCTCCTCGAATGACCGGCACTACTAAATAGTCGGGATTTGACTCTTCCGCTTTGTTTTGGTCCCAATGTTCTTGGTGATTGCCAACCTCAGAAATCAACTCGCCATCCATGACTCGGATGCCGGCAGACAACAACTGCGGATTCCGTTGGAAACTGGCTATGACTAAATCTTGCAACAATTCTTCCTTGCCATTTTGAATCGCAAAGGAGCAATGAATTGCCAACAACTCGCAGAACGCTTTTCGATTCTGCATTTGCACAGAGTAGGGATCCGGAATCAGCCTGCACGCCATGGCGACAAAGAAGATACTGGTAGAAATACATACCAAACCAATGCTGACACGCATGGGGGGAGAAATGGAAATCAATGATCGATCTCCTCTAACCTAAAATCGGTTCCAAGAATTTTTCATCATCTTCGTCCTCTTTCGATGCTGCGAAAATACCGAGAGCTTCCTTTTTCGTCCATGCATCCAACACCGCAAGCGGGTCAAAAGGCCCCCACAAAGGCCGGATTAGCAGTGCACTCAGGAAAAGATACATATTCCTCAGGTTCAAAACCAAATACCCGACACTCACTCCGGTGGAAACGGTTATGTACAAGATTCTTGTCCGCTCATCGACGACAAAGGAGCGTGACATATTGTCCAACACATTCCCCAAATGCTGGTGCGTTTGCAGGGTGAGGTGGCCCGATAGATTTCGCTGGTATTCGTTACTCTCAGATCTTCCCCAGACTACATCGTCAAATGGTTCGTCATAGACAAACAAAGAATACACTGGGATTTCTTCCCGTAAATTCAGAAAAGCAGAAGGAAGAAGGCCTTCATGGTTCCGTTGATTACCGGTGTTATTAATAAAGAGCAAATTTCCTTTGCCGGAGTCAGTTAAGGAGGTGGCCCACGGATTGGTAAGAGCTATTTCCTCACTAGTAGAATTTAGGATCTCATTTTGCAGCCGTAAGGAAACTAGTTGGATGGAGGTCAGATTTTCGCCATTTTGAGTTGCAAAGACATTTTGTAGTTTTTTCGGACTATTTATGGGAAGAAATGAGAAGTCACCCGATTCCGGAACGGGAACCTCGTTTATATTACTCAGGCTGATTGTCACAATGGCAGAATTGACTAGGCCTCCGGCATCTTGAATTTGCACTACCAAATTGAAGTTGTTGGTTGTTTCATAATCCAGGGCAGTACTGTTGCCGACAGAGATTTCACCCGTCGAGGAATTAATAGTGAAGGCTCCTCCAAGATTGCCACTCATTATGGAAAAGGTGAGATTGTCTCCTTGATCCTGGTCCGTGGCAACAACTCTGCCAACCGCAATCCCATTATTTGTGTTCTCAACCAAAGTAAAAGAATGGTTGTCAATAGTCGGTGTTTCATTCACATTAAGTAGATTGATTGTCACCACAGCAGAATCGGTGAGTAAACCGCTATCAGAAACCTCAATATTCAACAAAAAGGTAGAGGCTGATTCGTAGTCCAGTGCAAATTGGTTGGCGACACGAATTTCCCCAGTCGTTTGATCTAGAACAAAAGCCTCGAATAAATTTCCATCCAAAATCGACCAATTCAGAACATCTCCTAAGTCCGGATCACTTGCCACGATAATGCCTACGCTGGTATTGGGAAGGCTATTTTCATCAATTTGGAACACATGATCATCAACAGTAGGAGATTCATTGGTCCCAGT
>CAZPPD010000771.1:0-3322 GCA_964588185.1 uncultured Alcaligenaceae bacterium
CTGGGATCTGATTCACTTCAACTTTGGACTCGCCGACCTCGTCTATCGCGCACCAGGAATAAAGGCGTTTCGGGTGATGTCCAAAAAAGTTGGCGGGGTGCGGGCGACCAATCCAAAACAATATGAGAAGAATCTGGATGAACTGACCGAGCGACTCGAAGCCACTGGTGCGAAACTGGTTTGGGCCACCATCACCCCCATCCGCAGCACGCCAAAAGGGATTTTTGATCTGGGTTCGGAAGTGAAATACAACGCCATTGCCACCAGGGTAATGGCTAGCAAAAAAGTATCGATCAACAACATGCACGACTACGTC
Source organism: uncultured Alcaligenaceae bacterium (assembly GCA_964588185.1). GTDB lineage: Bacteria > Planctomycetota > Planctomycetia > Gemmatales > Gemmataceae > CAZPPD01. The sequence continues at coordinate 317 of CAZPPD010000771.1, forward strand.
AGAAAGTTGATCGACATGAAACGACCTGCCCCACACGGCGCGGATCCATTTTCTTTCGACCGCAAACCGCTTCATCCGCCAATCGTGCGTATCATTGTCCGTGAACTACAGCTAAAGATCGTCGAGAAATAAAGCTGATCGAAATGCCGGCCATTATGGGAGACTTTGATGACAAAGCGTCAGAATTCGGTCGGGGTGACCGGAGCATTTCTGCCTGTGCCTGTATACATTCGACGGTCGTTCAGCGAGGTCGGATCGCAGCGGTTGCACATCTTCTCGGCGGTGCTTTGAGTAACTCGCTTGGACGGTAACGGAAGGATCAGATCCATCCAAACGAAATGATTCAGGAGTAAGACTGTTTGCCGAGCGTATTTTTCGGTATTGTTGTTTGCCAACAAGGCTTGCCGAAAATCCTTAAGGTGGTCCGTCAATCTCTTCTTCTTGTGTTCCCCGAAGACGTCGGCAATTCCATGTTCCAACAACGCTGCGTCCGTCAACAATTTATCCAGAATTTGCTTGCTTATCGCGAAATCGGGGCAAAGGGGAACGGCTTTTCGCTTTCCATTTGGCTGTGGAACTATGCCATAGTAATTTTTGGATTCTTCGACTCGGCAAACAAGCGTACGAAAAGCCCATGGGATGGGAATTCCAAAGTAGGAAATAGAGCAAGTAATCGCATTAGCAGCAGTTACATTTGGGCTCCCTAGCACAGTAGCGGCCTTCACCTGGATGAAGGATGTACTCTCCACCCAAGAGGGAAAGGAATCCAAATCAAGACTTTGTTGTGAATTCTGGTTAACCTCAACAGATACCATCGATAAAACATTACTCTGGCGGCGGGTAAGTCTTCGCCCGGTAATGCGAGCCGGTAGTTAACCGAATCTCTTTTCCATCTTTTATCAGGATGAACTAAAGCCAGATTGGTTTGGTTACCAAATCAGCTTTAGTCTTTGTGAACAAAACTCCTGGAAACTTATTTCATTTCCCTTATTGGGTGAAAATTCTATTTATTTCTTGCCTTCCTTAGATTTCCTATTTAGAATCCCTTCGCCATTTCACCACAAGGGGAAATAGATTGTATTTGCCACGTCCAATAAATATTGGGCGATCGAAGTGCTATTAATATCGCTTCGTTCATTCTTCCAAAACATAGTGCACCAAGAGGATGATTCCATGAAAAATCACCTACGTAGACGTTCACCGTACCTGGAGTGCTTGGAAGATAGATGGCTACCATCCACATTTTCTGAATTTCCTCCAATAGACCCGATTGACCCAAGCTTTTTTGATGAGGTGAAATTGTGGATTGCACAAAAACACGCGGACGCTGGGCGAATTCGTGCTCTTGATAATACCTCTATTCCATTCGTCGTCGCATCCCAAAGCGGTGAGGGGGAAGTTTCTCTCAGGAACTGGAAATCAGGAATCGGGTTATCCTTGGATGTTGACGATAGCTGGAAAACAGGGTTTTTCCGCAAGGACCTTTACATCAAGGTCAATACGGAGCGACCGACCGGGGATTCCGAGGATTGGCATCTCCGTCTAAGAGTGAAGCGTCTGGGCTGGGAGCCGTTCGCAGAGGACGTTAGTTTGGCAATCGCGTTCCCATTTGACGCGTTTAACGGGGAATCCTTATCGGGCCCTCCAAACATTCTAATGGGCTTCGAGATCGCTGCAGGTGTCGCTCCCAAATACCTCGACATGCGTTTTTACCCGCACCAATTAGCTGGGAGTAACCACGACTTTGAATGGGACATTCATACGCATGGCGCAGATAATCCTGTGAAATTCTTCGCGGGCCACTTCGACGGCGATGACGATTCGGGCTACCAGAATGCGACGTTACTGTCTGCCGATGTTACCGATGTTCCGCATCACATTCATGTTGACATGTCGGTTGCCGAATCGCAACTAGGAGCAGGGCCCGCCGATAGTGTGTTTGATGTTCAGTGGACCGCCAGTTCCGAGACTCCGGTAACCTTTGTCTACGCGGAAGCAGAAACCGCGGAAGCAGCTGCCGGTTTCGATACGGCCGACTTCTTTACCCGGTGGACTACCGATGTGATGCCGACCTCCGAGCATTTGACGTTACACCACGACGAAAATGCAGGCCAACTCACGCTGCAACACAACGCGAATGCGCCGATTGGCCAGATGAAGATAGAGAAAACGCGCTCCGATGGGCTGACGATCTCGGCTGAAGCCTCAGAAGTTCCCACCGAAGTTGATTTGAATTTGAATCTCGATGGTGGTTTGGATTTGGATGTCAACGACCATACCCTCGATTTGAACCTTCAAGCCAGCCAAACAGGTGGGTTCCAGAACACCGATGGCTTTCTTGGGCACAACCTCGGCTACCTCTCGGCCCAACTTGAGGACGCACCGGACCTGACCAGCAATTTTGACGCCCAGGACAAAAGCTTTCATGCCGAGGCAGTGAATCCGGGCGATTACATTCCGTTTTTGGAACTGATCCTCGACGATAATGGGGAGATTAACTCCGAAAACATGCCGGTTGGTCTGGATCTTCCACCGAGTTATGGAACCACCGACGATGAGCCACGGCTCCATCATTTGTTTTCACTGGTCGATGATGGAACACACGGTACGGCGGTGGCTCGGGCATTAGACGCAGCGATGGCAACTTTCGACCACGACAGCGGGCCTGTTGAGGAATCTTTCGAACTGGAAACACTGGCTCCAGCCCCAATGCAGTTCTATCTTCGAACAGGGGTGGATTCCATCCTCCTCCCAGCACTGGAAAGTGCAACCGGACCAGATCCATACGCCGAGATCACCTGCAACATCGATGATGTTCCCGCAGGGCATTCTCTGATCAAGTTGAATCCGCCCTTTGGATTTTCTGTGGATACGGAAGAACCGGTCGAATCAATTTCTTGTTTCGGCCACATCGGAACATTCCACGCCGGTCTCGCCCTGGAAGATATTCCAGCTTATGGTTCCTTTGACTTTCGTCCGGTAGGAAGACAAGACGTGACGGCTGCC
>CAZPPD010000772.1:0-3316 GCA_964588185.1 uncultured Alcaligenaceae bacterium
GATGTTTGTCTATTGTTGATTTTTGATTTGCTAGGGATGAGGACGTGGTGGCCGTTAGCAAACGGGTTATTCGGTAATGAAGTCTGTCGTCTTACAGCTCAAGAATAAAAAACATGATATTGAAATACATAACTTCGCTTATAATTGTGGCTTTGGTTGGGGCTTGTATCCGAGCAGAAGAACCAACAATAGGCAATCCGGAGTTTCGCAAGCATGTAATTCCGATCCTGACCCGGCTTGGATGTAACTCGGGAGCTTGTCATGGGGCGTTGGCAGGCAAGGGGGGCTTGAAGCTTTCGCTCCGGGGCTACGCTCCGTTTGCCGATCATCATGTGCTAACCCGCCAGGCCAAGGGGCGGCGGGTGAATCTGCTTCATCCGAGTAAAAGTCTGTTCCTGCGGAAGCCGACTTTGGCGGTGAAGCATGGCGGCGGGTTAAAGCTGGAAGTGGATTCGCCGGAGTTTCGGATTCTGGCCAATTGGATAGCCAATGGCGCGCCGGGCCCAAAGGTGGATGATGTTCAGATCGAGCAGTTGGTGGTTTCTCCCGACCATCAGGTGAAGAAGCCAAAAGACACAGTGCAAATCAAGGTGACTGCTCATTACTCGGACGGCTCCACCATGGATGTTACCCGGTGGTCGAAGTTTAGCAGTACGGAAGAGTTAGTCGCCAAAGTCGACAGTAGCGGCAAGGTAACGGTGGCCGGGCATGGGGAAGCGTCCATCATTGTTTTGTATTCCAACCTGGTTTCCCAGAGCCAAATTACTTCTCCGTTTCCCAACCAGATTGATCCGAAGGTGTTTTCCAAAGCAGCAAACCATAATTTCATTGACGATTTGGTTTTAAAGAAGCTGCGAGCGTTAAATATTCCGCCTTCGCCCCCTTGTACGGATGATGCATTTATCCGCCGTGCGTTCTTGGATGTGGCTGGGGTGTTACCGACTCCGGAAGAGGTACGCAAATTTCGGGCAGATTCCGGGAAAGACAAACGAGCCCGGCTGATCGATTCAATGTTGAAACGACAGGAATATATCGATTACTGGGCATACAAATGGTCGGATCTGTTGTTGGTGTCCAGCCGCCGGTTGCCGGAACCGGCGATGTGGTCCTTTTACCATTACGTCCGTCAGAGCGTAGCCGACAATAAACCTTGGGATCAGTTTGCCCGGGAAATTCTAACGGCTAATGGGAGTACCCTGCGGAAAGGAGCGGCCAATTATTTTGTCCTGCACAAAGATGTCAGCGATCTGACGGAAACTACCGCGGTAACTTTTATGTGGATGTCGATTACTTGTTGCCGCTGCCACAACCATCCGATGGAGAAATGGACGCAGGATCAATATTGGAGCATGGCCAATTTGTTTTCCCGTGTTTCTCTGAAGAATGGCGATCGCAACGGAGAAATCCTGGTACAGTCTCAACCGGTGGGGAATGTACTGCACTTGCGGCGGGGAATTGCCATGCCGCCGACCCCTTTAGATGGGGAACCACTACCGGTGGAGAGCACGAAAAACCGCCGGGAATATTTTGCCGATTGGCTAACTCACAAGGACAATCCGTATTTTGCCAAGGCGCTGGTGAATCGGGTTTGGCGCAACTTCATGGGGCGGGGAATTGTAGAGGCGGAAGATGATTTGCGGCAGACCAACCCACCGACTAATGGCGAATTGCTGGATGCGTTGGCGGAAGATTTTCGCAAAAACAACTACGATGTCAAACACTTGATTCGCACCATAATGAATTCAGCCACTTACCAGCGAAGTTCCAAGCCCCTGCCGGAAAATGATCGGGATGATCGTTTCTATTCCCGGTATTTGGTGCGGCGATTGAGTGCAGAAGTGGTGTTGGATGCCTATTCCCAGGTAACGGGTGTGCCGACGATTTTCAATAAGGTGCAGGTGGGTTCTTCAGGCGGGATTCGCAATACAAAGTCCTATCCAGTCGGCACCCGGGCTTTGCAATTGCCGGATACGTTGGTGGTCTCGGAGTTTTTAGATTCCTTTGGCCGTCCGGACCGCAGTCAGCCGTGTTCCTGTGAGCGGCAACAGGATTCCAGCGTGAGCCAGGCTTTGCATCTAAATAATGGCAAAACACTAAATGAGAAATTACGTTCCAAGAAAAGCAGGGCAGGGGAGTGGGTGAATGAAAATATCAGTGACCCGGAGGCAGTGGACAGGATTTTCCTGCTGGCGTTGTCGCGCGATCCTACCCGTGAAGAAAAGGACCGATTATTAAAGTTGATGGCCGAAGCAAAGCGGGATCCACAAAGCCGCCGCAGGGAGGTAATTGAGGACTTGTTCTGGGCGGTATTAACCGGAAGAGAGTTTCTGTTTAACCATTAACAGTCAACTCCCTTCCTTCCCTTGGTTTTTTAATTAAGCTGAATTCTTTGCCTGTTGTTGGAGCTCGAGGTTCAGCCGATGCTCCAATGTCGCCGGTTCGGTGAGATTCCAACGGCGGTTGTAAAGCTTGGCCCAATAAATTACCAGCAAGCGGACTTCATTCCCCCGGTTCTCACCGGAAATTTTCAACAATTGGATCCCGCGTTCCAAGTAGACTTCTTCTGTGTATTTTCGAATTCCTTCTTGGGCGGTTTCCAGAGATATATTTCCTTGAATTAGATTGCGGATAATAGATTGTTTTCTTTTTGCTCGGGAGATCAGCTCCACTCGAGTGGCTTCTAAATCCCGGCTTCGTTGGCGTTCATCTTCCAAGATTTGCTGGTATTCGGCAAACCGCCAGAAGTCTAATCCCAAAGCTTCGAGCCAAGTGGGTTGAGCAAAACCTAAACCGAATATCGTTCCGACCAGGAGGGTAACCGTCAGGGTAAAACGAAGAAAAAGATCCAAGGGATTCTCCTTTTGTAATCCTCTGGGAATGAGAAACCGTACGCGGATTTTCCAACCAATCCAGGTCGGCAAAATCTAAAGTCAACAAATTTACTGGAAATAATTACTGGGTATTCAAATTCGTAATTCCATAGAAGCTTTGCTAAAGCTCGTGAAAAAAGAAAACCAGTTAACCAACTGTAGCTTTCTTTTTGGTAGGTTGGAGCGCTTCTCAAAGATCCCTTTGAAAGTAGCACTTGGGAGAGAAAGGAACATATTTAGAAGGTCGGCAATTTCTATGCCAAGGACCAGGGATCATCGTTATCTACCGTTTTTATTATCTAACAATTCTTATATTCTACATAAGCAGCTAATATATCCTTCCTTTGACGAAGCTTGAAACCGGATAATTCCAATGATTTTCCTCATAATCCGTAAAAAACGATGTAAATAGTTCAAAGACAATATTTTAAATTTATTAAGATTCT
>CAZPPD010000773.1:0-3313 GCA_964588185.1 uncultured Alcaligenaceae bacterium
GCTTTGGTAGCTGGATTTGCTTATTCAGCCGAGGGGCTTGGGATAGGTCTTTACCCAACGTTTAAGAAAACCAACCCCACTTGGCCGGCAATGAACTGAGCGCAAAATAGAGTTTTTGCCACCGGCTCAGGCGAACCCGCTTGGTAAAAACATCGTAATCCTGCTTTTCCATGGCATCCAACAGACTGCGGTAGGTCCGGGCCATCACCAAAAAGACGGCTCGGCCCGGAGGAGAGAGCATGGGAACCAACGGCCAGGCTTGTTGGTAATAATCCCGGGCCCTGGAAACTTGAAACTCCATCATCTCTTTGAAATGGCGATTGCAATCTCCGCGAAGTAATTGTTCGCGGTCATAACCAAAACGCTGGAGGTCTTCCGCCGGTAAGTAGATTCTTCCGCGGGCGGCATCCTCGCCCAAATCCCGCAGGATATTGGTTAACTGAAAGGCAATGCCGGCAAGGATGGCATATTCTTTAGCACTCTCATCCCGAAATCCCCAGATATGAATGCAGGAGAGCCCCACGACGGAGGCCACATGGAAACAGTAGTTTTGCAGTTCCTTAAAGGTATTATAATTTACCCGTTGGAGATCCATTTCCACGCCATCCACCGCAGCATGTAAATATTCAGGCGGAATTGCATATTTTTCCACAGTATGGTGCAGGGCTGGATGGATGGGGTGAGTATACGTGCCGCTCAAAGCACCCTCTAATCCTTGTCGCCAATCTGCTAAAGCCTTTTGCTTCTGTTCCAAAGCCCCGGGTTCATCGCTCAGGTCATCAGCAATGCGGAGAAACGCGTACAAAGCACACATGGACTTTTTTTGCGGAGTAGGCAAAACCCGGAAAGCGGGATAGAAATTAGCCGCCTGGGTCCGGCTGATCTTATCGCAATGTGCATAGGATCGAGGTAAGGAGATTTCATCCAACCCCATGATTCCGAGTCCTTTTGCGGAGTTTCCCTGAAAGTTAGAAAAGTCTTGGAGTCCTTATATCCTGGGTATATTTTAGAGAATTATTGGCGGCATGCTTTCGGGGCGGGACTGCTCTCTGGACGCCTCGAATTTCTTACCCGAACGCAAGTTTGGTCCGGGAAAATGCAATCCAATCAAAGTTCTACAAATATTCTGATGTATCATGTGTGGCATGCTCACCTCATACCCAACTAATGCTGCGAATTTGCTCGGTAGGTATGGATGCACTTATTAGGAAGCAGCGACACGCCCTTATTCGCCCGGCCCTTCATCCTTAAGCCATTCGTCATCATTCGGCTGATCTCCCAAAGGGCCTTCCGGACTTTCCGTGGTCAAACGTTCCTCGGGAAGGGCACGAACAATTCGGAATAAATCCTTCCGGCGGTCCAAGCGGGGTGTAACTGTCCCTCCGCTGCGGGAAGCATGGAGATCGTCCAAATCCAGATCACATACCAAGATTGTTTCTTCATTCGAATCTGCTTCCGCAGCAATGCCGTCCCGGGCAAACTCAAAATCGGAAGGAGTTAAGACGGCTGCTTGGGCGTAATTGATATCCATGTTGGTGACATCCGGTAAATTACCGACGTTTCCTCCCAGAGCCACGTAAATTTGATTTTCGATTGCCCGGGCTTGAGCGCAATAGCGTACCCGCAGATATCCTTGGCGATTGTCTGTGCAGAAAGGCACAAAGATGATTTCGGCTCCTTCGTCCGCCAGGATCCGTGCCGCTTCGGGAAATTCAATGTCATAACAAATTTGCACGCCGATTTTCGCTTTAGGCGTATCAATGGCAGAAAGGTAATGCCCGCCGCTAATTCCCCACCAGCGGCGTTCGTTGGGAGTAATATGCAATTTGGGTTGAAAGAGAACGGTTCCGTCTTGCAAGCAGATGTAACAGGTGTTTTCGATCCGGTCCTTTACCCGAGTAGGGTGGCTGCCCCCAATGATGGTCAAGCCATAGCGAACTGCCAACTGAGATAGCATTTCCTGGACCTGGTCACTAAATTCCGACAGTTTGGAGATCCCTTCTATGGCCGACAAGGCGTTGACATGCGAAAGCAGCGGCACGGAAAAGAACTCGGGGAAAAGGACGAAGTCCGAATGATAATCCCCGGCGATATCGGTAAAGTAAGTAACCTGCCGAGCGAAATCCTCAAAGGAATGGACCTTCCGCATTTGGAATTGCACGCAGGAAACACGCACTTTGCGCGTGCCGGTGGGCCGGGGCTTATAATCGGGATTCAGCCACTCAATTAAGGACGCATTATTCCGGCTTTGCGGGTCACGCAGATAGTAGGGCAGGATACCCCGAAGAATAAATCCTTCTCGTAATTGAAAACTAAGGACCGTATCCTTAAATTCTCCCGCTACCACTTTTGCGGCATATTCATCAGGGGTCATTTGATTGGCATAATTGTGATAGCCAAAGAGCCGCCCCCCGGCCAAGATCCGCCGTAGATTCAGTTTCCGGCACAAATCCCGGCGGGCTTCATACAAGGCATGTCCAACTCCTTTGCCTCGTGCTTCGGGATGCACATAAACATCCGCCCCATACAAAGTGTCCGCCTCCGGGTCGTGGTTGGAAAAAAAACCGCTGTCAGTGATTCCGGACCAGGTATGTTGGCGAAGCGGTTCTCTGCCCAAATCTACAACCAGGGAAGCACAAGCTCCAACAATTTCTCCGTCTATTTCCGCAACAATCTGTCCCTGGGGAAACATGCGTTGATGGCTTTTCAGGTGCATTTCTCCCCAGACGATGTTGTCCTCCGCCATGTTTGGATAAGCGAGCCGATTGATTTCAATCAGCCTCGGAATGTCATCCCAAAAGGCACGGCGAACAGTAACATTGGAAACATTTTTATTCATAACGATTTCTTCCACTTTGAAATCAAATTGAAATAACCTATCTATTCAAGCAAAGCCTGTCAATTTGTTCAATAATAGCAAACAATTCCAATAAAAAACCCACAGGAAGTCCTGTGGGTTTGTCCGTGTCAGTTTTTATCTGGATTGCCGATCCGATTCACCCAGCTACAGCAATTATGGTTTCCTGATTATCCCCGTTCGGATTTGGGGATATGAACAACCACCATGGAAGGTTTTCCAAATGGATTTCTTGCTCCCAGGTCTGATCCATTAAAGGTGATGAATAGTCTTTCTCCTGCGGGATCAATTTGCAAATTATATGTTCCGCCAAGGTTATATTTATATCGCTTACGTAACGGATCTCGCAAGAACACCAATACTTTTCGCTTTCCGGAGGCAATATGATACTGGATTACCGGGACACCAACACGGTTGCCGCTGCCATGAGCCACAGGGGCATAATATATATATTTG
>CAZPPD010000774.1:0-3313 GCA_964588185.1 uncultured Alcaligenaceae bacterium
GCACCTTGCAACGGGATAAATGTTGTCTTAACCCTCCAATCTGAGCATCGCTTAAAATGTTCCCAAAAAATGAAAAATGCTAAGAATTTAGTTGGCAATTCTCTCCGCAACACTTAGATTATTATTCTAAAAGATTCGCTTATTTTTGCTTTTTTCAGGGGAACTCTCAATACATTCCACTCAGAGTGTTGAGCTTTTCATTTTAAACCCAAATTCCAGAGTTGCAGTCTAAACCTTTTCGGTATCCAAAAATTGCTTGGAGTACCCAACAGCCAAGTGTTCATCCCGGCTTCCAGAAATAGCTTCTAAGTTCATCCAGGAGAATCCCTCATGAGATTTGACAAGTTTCTAAACAAGCTGATGCCTCGGAAAAAACGATTCTCCAAATCCATGGGGCGGCGCCGACTTTTTTTCGAAGCTTTGGAAGACCGCATTGTCCCTACGGAACTTATTGCCTTCTACGATTTCGAAGGCGATGTAAATGATTCCAGCGGGAACGGACTCCATGGCACGGTTTACGGAACTGGAACCACATTTGGAACGGGTTTTAACGGGCAAGGAATCGTGTTTGATGGAGGCGATAATGACGCGGTAACAGTGCCCATTAATCTTAGCCCCGATATGACTCCTGCAGTCACCATCGGTGCCTGGGTTAATGTTTCCCAAGTGAAAACTTTCGGAGCGAACCTCATCCTCCATTCGGACACCAATCCCCTTCATGAAAGTCGCCAGCTCCTGTTGAATGATTCCTTCTACTCTGCGGGTACAGGTACTAGCTTCACCGGTGTTGCTGGACCCGACCAACCATTTCCTGAAGTGAAGCCGGTCGATCTTGTTAATGACGACTGGGTATTCTTGGCAGCCTCCTATAACGCCTACACTCATTCCGTGGAAATACTTGCCGGCGACCAATCGTACATCGAATTCTTGGCTTATCCCGGCCAGGGATTTGGTTTTTCCTACTTGACCATCGGAGCAATCCGGCTTCCCGATGGCAACATATTCAATGAATATGTTGGCACAATCGACAACGTGTTTGTCATCGATGGTGCAGCTACGTTAGAGCAGTTGGAATCGATTCGAGATGCTGCAGACCCATTGGCCCAAACTCAAGTAGTAGCGCAAGAAATTGAAGCCGCCGGCCCAACTCGTACCTTCGCAATCGATTTCGCCCAACAAACAACTAGTGCCGTCTTGGCCACGGGGATTATCGGGCAAGATACCTGGAACGATTTTCAAGTAAACAGCTCCAATCAAGTAATCGATCCCGGCCAACTATTTGATATCGATGGGAATGCAACCAACGTCTCGGTGGATTTCAGTAATTTGGATATCGATGGTTCTTTTAACAATACCACTAACCTGCACGCTCAAGCGGGAGGGGACGGTTTTTGGCGCTCCGGTGGGAGTTTTCATCCGGATACAACTTTCACCTTTAGCGGACTAAATCCAAACGCAACCTACCGCTTGACGGCCATTGGTGGTTGGAACCCCATTGGATCTCCCGCCGAACTCAAAGTCGACACCAACGGCGATGGCATTCTAGATGAAGAAGTTCCTGTCCGAATCTTTTCAGGAGCCACGGGTTCAATTGGGGAAGGAGTTTCACCAAATGGCGCAACCATCAGACCTGCAGCAGATGGAACTCTCCAGGCTGCCATTGGAGACTACGAAGACAATGGAAATAGAGAAGAAATAGGTGGACTTATTCTGGAGGAGTTTGTCGGCCAATCCTCAGGAAATCTGTTTGATTTTGGCGATGCCGACGCACCTTATCCGACATTACTCGCTGATAATGGTGCCCGCCACATCATTAGTCCTGTTGATCCGTTACGTTTGGGCCAATTGGTGGACGACGAACCGGATGGGCAACCTCATCCCAATGCTCAAGCCGATGATAACGGCAATGGAATCACTTTTTCAGGGCGCCCGTTACAAGCCAACTTTTATAATGCCGGTGACCTAGTTGATATTGTCGTCAACGTTGGCGGCAACTCGGGATCCGGCGGTTTGCTCAACGCCTGGATCGACTTCAACAACGACGGCGATTGGACCGACCCCGGTGAGCAAATCTTTACAGACCAAGTGGTTTTTGACGGTGATAACAATTTGCAGATCACCATTCCCTATACTGCCGCCGGCGGTAAGACCACTGCCCGTTTCCGCTTGAGCACCCAAGCGGGCATCTCCTTTGTTGGTGAAGCACCGGATGGTGAGGTTGAGGACTATACTCTGCGCATCCTCGCCGATGATGTGGCGCCGGCAACCGAAATCTTTGCTCCGAGATTTACAGGGGATACGACTCCCAATGTGAGCATCTTCGCAGAGAGGACCTTTGTAATCGATGTTCCTGCTTTCGTGGACGGTTTCGCTGATGACGAAATGGCGGATGGAACTTTCGAGACAGTCGATTCCACAGGTCAGACCCTGCGAACTGTGCTTCAGTCTACCTCGGAATCACGGGGGATCGCTGAATTTGACCTAACAACCAACCTGGGTCCATCTTTGGATTTGTTGTCCGCTCATCTGCTAACCGATGTGGGATTCTTCCAGTTTCCCACGGGAGCTACGGAAATTCCCGTCGAATTTTTTGGCTATGAAGGTGATGGACAGATTACGGTTGCCGATGCCAATGAATTGAACAATCTCATCGGCGGGTTTACTGTTCCCACTGCTGGTTTTGAAGGATTTGGACTTACCGCCATACCGTTGGACATTAGCTACCTCCACCCTTTCTTTGGAGGAGGTAATCCATTTGGTTTTGTTTCGGCGATCCCATCATCAGCATCTGGCACTGGCATCGGGTTAGCCAGCACTGAACTGGCAAATTTTTCGCAAATGAATATTCCCCCCACCCTCCGATTAGTAAACGCCATTCCGGGAACTTTTGACCCGACCTTGCCAACCGGAACACCCGTTATTGTGGATGTGGACCTAAATAACGATGGGGACTTTGATGATGCCGGGGAAATGAATTTTGCCACCGCATCATTGAATTTTGGTGTCGCCACCTTCAGCCTTCCGGAGCTACCTGGAGATGGCGAATATCCGGTTCGTGGTCGGATTACAGATCAAGCGGGCAACGAAGGGGTTAGCCCGACTGTGGTAATAACAATTGGCGATCCCGCGACCATTACCGGAACTATATACGAAGACACGAACGGCAACGGCATGCAAGACGGCAATGAATCCGGGTTGGCCGATGAGGTAGTCTATCTCGATTTGGATCGCAACGGGCAATTAGATGTAGGCGAGCCTTCCCAGAGAACTCTCCCGGATGGATCGTATTCTTTTGACAACCAGCCAGGGGCGA
>CAZPPD010000775.1:0-3306 GCA_964588185.1 uncultured Alcaligenaceae bacterium
CCAGCTGGTGATATGGATTCGTTTCTTTTTGGACGATGAGTTTAACCGCATCAATTTCATCCCATTCGCCAAGGTTGTGGTTGGTATCTACATAAATCTTCACACCTTTTACCAAGTATGGTGTAGTCTCGAAATCAATCTCAAAAATGCCGGGTGCACCTGGTTGGGTGGGAGCAACTCCCGTCCAAATGGTGTGCAAGTTGTTGTCGATATCCAGTAAGTCAACCTGAGTTACAAAGCCGTTTCCATAAGTTTCATAAACATGAACCCCCGAAGCATTAACCGGTTCTTGGAAACCAAGGGTAAGGAATTCACTGGTCCCATTAATCGGGGCCGGGGCCCATGCGGTGCCAAAGTCCCCGTAGGCAAATGTGTTTGGCTCACCAAGGGCCTGCGCTGCCGACCAAGAGCCGCTGCTATACTGGGAGCTAAAAGCGATTACCGAACTTGCCCATTGGGGCGGTGCGAAATCAGGGATGATGCGGACGTGATAGGTCCCGGTTGTGGGAGCAACAAATTTCAGAATGGATTGCCCATTGGTTTCAGCAATTCCGTAAGCCATTGGGGTTTCCGTACTGGCCGGACCAAACAGGGCGATTCTGCTTCCCGGACCAACTGAAACAATACTGGCTGACTGACCTTCCGTTAGTTGAAAGGAATAGTAATCTTCATCCTCGGCCGAGACCGTGCCGGTTACTGCCAGACGGTCCGCTCCATCAAGAAGAGCGATGCTGCTGCCCTCAATATTTTGGGATTCAGCTAAAGTATCGTTTGAGCCGGCAATCAGGGTCTCTAATTCCGGGACAGCATTCAGCATCAGGGTCAGCTCATAGTCCCCCTCGCCGACAATGCTGGAAACATCCACTTGGTAGGTGCCGGAAACCGTAGGTGGATCAATTTCCAGAACGAGCAGTTCACCTGGGACTGCCGCAGTTGCCTCACCAATAACGGTCCCGGAGGGATCCAGAACTTGGAGATTGTTCTGCAAATCCTGGTCGGAAGTTTGCAGGATAGCCACGACATTTTGATCCGGGTCTAAGGCTATTTGGTAGGAGTCTTCTTCAAGTTCTACCAGGTTTCCAAGGACGCTGCCTTTATAACTTCCGGAACCTAACGGCAAAATGGGATCCAGCGGAGTTGGAAATGGATCCGCATTCAACATCTCCCGCGGTTCTAATTCTTCCAAACCTAAAAGATAGCGAAGCTTCTGCCACATCGACCTTTTCGCAGACATTCGCCGAATTGGTTTATTTGAGGTCCTTCCAAAACAGAGGGACTGTAAGTATCCCAACCAATCAAACTTGAACCAGTTCATTTTGATTTCTCATATGGTAAAGATGGAAAACACCTAAGGATTTCAAGTACCAGGCCACTACGCACCTTCCACGCGGCCAAATACAAACATTTCCTTGGTCCAATGAGCTAGCAGAAGAGAAGGAAAAGAAAGTAATTAGGCGATAGAAGAGAGAGGGTAGTTCAATGCATCCTTAACTAGAGAGAAGGTTTCCCCCAAATCGGGTTTGAAAATTGATGGAATATGAGTTGCTTTTTCTTCTCCCAGTATAGGTATAGAAGAAAATTCCCCTACAACCCGATGAGAATTTAAAAGTGTCAAGAACGGTTGTCAACGAAAAATATTGTGAAATTTATGAAGATTGACAGATCTATATGACCTTATTTGCTGAGGTAGTGAAAAGTACTGATATTTGTTAATTTTCAGAAGACCTCAATACCAATGGTTTCCCACTTGACTTTGGATTCCTAAGTATCAATTCAAGCATGCTTCAGACCGAAGATGGATTACAAACCCAAAATTCAGTGGGACACCCATACCGAACGGCAGCCCAGGGTTTTGCGGAAGAAAAATTTACACCTTTCGTCCGGTTGACTTAGTCACTCGGGAACTTCGGTGGAATTCGATTGTAAATGCTGAGACGTGCTTCCGGCACAAACAACGTCAGCGTTGCGAAAGTTGTGGCGTAGGCACTACTCTCTGATTCTCGATTGCGAACCCAACCTTTGTTTGGCCAGGAACCGTCCTTTTGTTGCCAAGAAACCAAGAACTTTTGTGTCTCGGCGATGTATCCGGAAGTATTGGTGCGAAACTTTTTGTCGACTTTAAATTCCTGCCCAACCAAATGCATACCCATGCTCCCGTAGTAATGCCCGTAATATGGAAAATACCAAGGCCGGTGAGGAGCGCTCATTCCGGCCGGGGAAAACTTGAGAAGATATTTATAACTGTTGATCATCACTGAAAAATCGAATTTCTTCATCAGAGCAAGTGTAGCCACCCCGGCTGCCGTTCCCCCTTTCATGCTCTGGCCGTCTCCAAGGATGTAATGGAAACTTCCGTCCTTGTTTTGGCATTTCTTCAGATAGTTAAATCCTTTATCGAGCACTTTTTGGTCGATGTCGATGCCGTAGTTAGCCGCCGACACTAAAGCTTGGACCGCACAAACCGTTGTGGCACCTTCGTCCCGATTGGGGACTCCCGGGGTATACCACCAGCCACCGGAAACGGATTGGTTCTTGGCGATTAATCCGACCGACTGGACAATCACCGAGCGAATTTTCTTGAGATCGATGTCGGGTTTGACTTTGCAGGTGCGGCCCCGTCCATAGGCCTCGGCCAAAGCCAAAGTGGCAAAACCTTGGTTATGGATCCAGGTTCTTACACCGCGGCCCTGGGTAAGAAACATCCCTTTCTTCTGGTTTTTGATCAGATATTCCAAGCCCTTGACCAGGGCTCTTCCCCGTTTACCGGTGAAAGGTTCATCGGCTGCCGAAAGAAATGCCAAACAACCCATACCGGTGATCCCGATCGTGTAATTCTTACCCCAAGATCCATCGCCACTCTGATTTTCCGCGAGCCAATCAAGCCCTTTTTCCCGAGCCATCGCGACTTTCTTGGCAAAGTCCCCCGGATTTTTTTCTTCCCCAAAGGCAAGGGTGTGGAAAGGAAACCCTGCTCCAAGAACCAAGGCAATAAATAACATCCGGAAATTGTTCATCGATGCATCCCCTTCCATTGGTTGGAAATGATTTGATTAAAAGTGTGGGTTACTTAGATGAGACGGTTTTCAGGCCAAAAAAGATTGCCGCATTGGGATCGGCTGGAACGCTTAAGATGACAAATGTCAGATCTCCAATGGTTTCCAGGATCATCTTTGCCTGAAATGGGAATACCTCCCTGCATTGAGATCCGGGGGACACCGGAGTTCGAAACAATTACCTTCGGCAATGCGAGAGGCAACCCATTCGGAGGTAGAACAAGACTCACCTAATCAGCAAAAAAGATTTTTC
>CAZPPD010000776.1:0-3306 GCA_964588185.1 uncultured Alcaligenaceae bacterium
GACAAAGCTTCCATATAAATCTCTGTATCCTGAAGAATGATAATGGAATTCTCAGGCCCCTCTCGACCTGCAATCAAATGCCACTTATCCGGCTGTTCCTGAATGGGAAATGCTCGTTGTTGGTAACTCGGCGATAACCCTTTTTCTTGCGGGAAAAGCCAAATTTGATAGAAGTGAACCATATCATCCGGGGAAGGATTAAACTCACTATGGGTTACTCCCGTGCCGGCACTTATAAGCTGCAATTCACCGGGCTTGATCACCGACCCATTCCCCAAATTATCCTTGTGCTGCAGAGATCCAGACAAGACATAGCTGAGAATCTCCATATCTCGATGCGGGTGCGTGCCAAATCCTTGGCTCGGTGCCACCCGGTCCTCGTTGATGACTCGCAACGACCGAAATCCCATCTGGTTGGGATCCCGGTAATCGGCAAAAGAAAAAGTGTGGTAGGTGTTTAGCCAACCATGATCAAAGTGGCCGCGATCTTGGCCCCGGCGAATCTGAAACATGTCTTCCTCCCTTTTGCAATTAAATTACACATAAATATTTTACACGTAAAATAAATTAGTGTCAAACTAAACTAGTTTCTTGTGCCTAAAGGAGGTGAGACTATTTATCTCCTGAATATTGACTCTTGGTTCTTTTCAGTTTCAATGGTAGAGGAGATATTCAAGCAAGAAAGCAAATCGAAAATAAAGTTAAGCATTGTGAGGTTATCCCATGATGAGAAATTCGCATCCATTCGCCAGACGGTCCGCATTAGCGATTTTGCTTCTGGTGTGGTTCGTTTCTCCGATTTTTGGTCAGGGAACTCGTCCCTTATCTACCCCGAAGTTAACCAATAATCCCAGTTGGGATATCACCGCTACCAGCCGGCGGCCATTACTGTCCATTTTCAATGCCACCGGGGGAATCACTCCCCGGATATACGAATACCAGTTATCCCGAGAATCAAATTTTACTAAAGACCAGACTCTGGTATTTCCCGGAATTAATGAAACCAATCAATACATCACCGAAATGCAAATCCCCAAGGGAAAAGAACTCCCCGACGGTAGATGGTATTGGCGAGCCCGAGCCATTGATGCCGCGGGAACAAAGGGGCCGTGGGCAAAGACTCGTTTTTCCGTTGACGCTACCAATTCGAAAACTTTTATGAATCTGGTTCGAGTCAAACCGAAGAAAGTGACCGTTTCCTCAGGGAAAGAACCCGGCTATCTGGTCGATTGGAGTGACGAGGGGCAATCGACCTACTGGCTTTCGTTACCTTTGGGAAGAAATGCTCGGCATTGGTTAACCTTTGACTTGGGCGAACCTGTAACCATTGCCCGCTTTTGGGTGTTGTCCAATCCGCACAGCAAAATGGGGCGGCTGACGGATTTTGTTTGGCAGAAAAGCACCGATGGAAAAACCTGGATTGATTTGCCGCAAACCGCACGCAAGGGGAACGATACTTTTCGCAACAAAATTGATCTGAAGAATCCGGTTCGGGCTCGCTATTTCCGGCTGCTGATTACCGGTCATGTTGGGCTCCATGCCCAAGTCCATACCGTGATTCTCTACCGCCCCGGTCGGCCACCTCTGCCAAAAGTCCCAAAATCCCCTTATGTATTGGTCATTGGTAATCAGCTGGATGGATTTACCTACACCCGCTTGGCCCATTTCGTTGAAAACAAGAATAATCTGGGACTGAAAACGGTGATCGTTCCCCACCATCAGATTTCCTTGAAAATGGTGCAGGACTTAGATCCGCAACCGGTTGCCATCATCTGTAGCGGCAGTAATGATCAATATCAGAATATGCCGATGTTCGAGTTTTACGGCGAGTTTGAGTTGATCCGGAAAACCAAGATTCCCCTTCTGGGAATCTGTGCGGGTCATCAATACACTTGCATGGCTTATGGCGTCACTTACGTCCGGCACATGGGCTGGTTTAATGAATCAGCATTTCTGCGCAGCCAAGGGAAAAAAGTTCCGCCAATTCACATTCAAAATAAGTTCCGCACCGCCCCCATCTTCAAAGGAATCCCGTCTCCGTTTTATGCCACCGAAGTCCACAGCTGGGCCGTAAGTCCGATCTCGCTGCCCAAAGAATATGAAGTAACTTCGCGGTCGAAATATATTGAAACCTTACAGAGTAAAAATCGTTTGCTTTTTGGCTCTCAATTCCATGGGGAGGTTTTGGAACCCTTCAACCAGGGCGGACCTTACATCAACAATTTTTTGCGGATTGCTGTGAAGAAAAGCCGGAAATCCCCCAAGCGTAGATAAATTCCAATTGATAGAAGCCGAAAATCTGCGGACCGTCAGGCAAAAAGGAAAAGCTTGGTTTCTTTGACCATTCGGTCCAGTGCGTCTTTGTCGTGTTTCAGAAAATTATGCTGCCAGAAGTGATAGCTCTGAATTGAACAGTCCTTTGCAAGTTCTTCGCAGACAGGGATATGAGTTATATTCTGTAATCCATTGCAAGACCAGGAGCTTTTTGTCAAGGTATGGTGGGTAAAGGAAAGAGGAAGAGCAGAAAATGGTTCAATAATAAAGGCCCACGGAGGTAGATTACCCTCTGTGGGCCCATTGGTTTTCAGGTTAAACGCCTACCAGTTCTTCATGCGGGTCGCGCTTTGCCTTCGGCTTGCCCGGTAATCCATTGAAGGCCTTGCGGTCTCGTTCAATTTGCTTTCGCAATCGAGTTCGGGCTACGTGCAACCGACGCTTGATGGTTCCTACCGGCGTCTCGAACTCCTTGGACATTTCCTTGAGAGAATGTCCGCGGATGTAGAAGGCCACCAGGGTATCCCGGTCGATTTCCTTCAACCGGTCCAGACTCTCAAGCAACTCCTTACGCTGTTCCTCCCGGACCAAACCATCCAATGGCGTTTCTCCGTCATCGATGGTGTTCTGCAAGATGTCCGGATCTGTTCCCAGCATTGGGGAATTGCGCGTCATGCGGTTGATGGCCATACGGACCGTGATCTGCCGCAACCAGCTGGAGAAGCAGCGTGGATCCCGGAGCTGCTTGATCTTGGTCATGACGTGAATGAACACTTCCTGAGCCAACTCCTGAGCCTCGGTTGGATTTCGCAGCCGGCCTAAAGCGACAGAATAGACGGACGGCTCGAACAGCTTGACCAGCCTTCCGTAAGCATCTTTGTTGCCCGCCTGAGCTTGGCGGACCAAACCGAAAATTTCATCCCAAGCCATTGTTGTTGTACCTTACCTGTCTCGATCCGTTCCTCATTCACGTTCCACCGTAGCTCGGTCTTGGTTTTCCAAGGATCGGTTGGAAGAACCACTTCCTGTCCT
>CAZPPD010000777.1:0-3290 GCA_964588185.1 uncultured Alcaligenaceae bacterium
GCCTTTCACGTTGAAAGTTTTTACCCAGGCACTGGCAATGTAGTCGGTCTCTGGAATCAAAGCCACTCCGCCACTCTGGAATGTGTACCCTTTGCCGGGACCCGTAAAACGAAAAGAGTTTTTCCCCGAATAGTTGACCTTTACATCACGCGTCATCGTCGGGCGATATTGCCACAAAGCAGGCTGGTCTTTACGAAACCAACCTGGAGTTTCCGCACCTGGATTATAAAGGAGGTTGGGATAATCCCGGTTTAAGACGTCAAGCCAGTCATCCTTTTCGGAAGAAAAAGCAGTGTTACAAATAAGGAGGAAAACAAAGATAGGTATAAAGTTTTTCATGAAGAAATCTGCCGTCATAGAGGGAAGAAAAATCAATCTGTTACAGGGAAACCAGGGTTTTATTGACTGCGGTTAGGTAAGGAAGGACCCCGACCCAAATCTAAATTGTAAGCATTAATAATCACCATTGTGGCAGTGGTAATTAATCATAGTGATTTAGATTGTGTTATCATGTTGCTTCCCTCCAAACCAGCTTGTTTCTTTGCAAACCCAATTCTTGTCCCACTAACCTGCCACTTGTCATGGCCCACGCAATATGCAAGCCGTGCCCCCAGAGAATTTGGCCACCCAATCCCGTTTGCCCTATGGCATACAATCCCCGGATCGGTTGACCTTCGGCATCCAAGACACGGAACTGGTGATCAATCGCCGTTCCTCCTTCCGTCGTGGTGAAGTAGGCCTTTACCGGCCCTAATAATACCCAGCGATTCCCGGTCAGTTCACGCCGGGGTGGCGAGACATTCGGGCAGGTTATCTTAAGTCGTGCGGGAAGTCCTCTTTGTTGCGATAGAGATTCCCAAGAATCGCCTTCGATGGCAATGTCGGGACGTAAACGGAGATAGTCGACTACGTAGGCATAAGCAATCTCCGGCGCTGTCGAAATGAAATGAGGCCATTGGCTGTATTGCCTGAAAAGTGGCTCGTCCAACAAGATATACGCCACTTTGTTGGGTTGGTTGGCAATAGCAATTTCTCGAGCCGGACTGTCGGTTTCATTGCAAAAGCGTTGCGCGTTGCGATTGATCAGGACTGCCCCATCCTCGAACAACGAGTCTTCGGGATGTTGCCAAGTCACCAACAATCGCTTGATCATTGCGTGGACGATGGACCTCGGAACCATTGGCATCAACCAACCCATCAGTCGAGCGAGGAATCCACTGGTCGGCAACAACTGGGAAAACGGCTTTCGGCTCGGCGGAACAAACCGCATTTCCGGACCGTAGGTGATGTCCATGTTGATCAGTTTCGCTCCAACAGAAGAGGCCAATGCATGGCCGTCACCCGTGGCAAAGGGATTGATGCCCTCCACGGTGGCAAACTCTGCTCCCTTGTGTTTCGCAATCAACTCAGGATTGTTCGAGTAATCGCCGGCCGCCAGCACTACACCATATTTCGCCGACACTCGCCGGCATTTCCCCTGGTGATGAAACTCTACTCCTTGGACTTGGTCGGCTTCCCACACTAGTGATCCCACAGGCGCATTAACCAGGACTTCACCTCCTAACTGGAGGAAACGCCGATGTAAAGTAGCAATGTATGCTTTGGCATTAGGTACAACATTGTGCATGCGCGGCACCCGATTGGGGGGTTCGGGACTTGGGCCGTGAAAGGTCAGCCCCATCTCTTCGAGCCAAGCCAAAGTCTCGGCCGACTTTTCGAGAAAGAAGCGGCGCAGGTCAGTATTTCCCCTCGTTTCAATGGTCTCGGGTGCAAACAGGCCTGCGTCCTCGTTGTGCTTGTATGGATCATCAACTATGCCGTTCCGTTGTTGCAGTTTTGTCCGATTTGCGGTGAACGATCCGACTGCGATGCCGGTAGTTCCTCCGAGTTGAGGCTGTTTTTCCAACAAGAGTACCCGGAGCCCATGTTCCGCTGCGCTCACGCCGGCTGCCAATCCGCTTCCACCACCTCCGACGACAATCGTGTCATACTCTGATTTTAAGGACATGCACTTGCCTCGCGGAAAAGCACCGTTGGGATATTTAGCACAAATAAAATTATTTTATAGATGAGGACTTGGGAATAAAATTTGACAACGCACATTAGGTTGAGGTTTAAGACATAAAGTTAAGGAACCACGAAAGTTTGTCCATCAAATGAGGATTAGGAGAAGTGAGAAGAGAATGACCGCAACGCCAATGAGTCTTCTGGATAAATTACGCCAATCGGATGAGCCGGAACAATGGCAACGTTTAACTACGCTGTACACTCCCCTAATCCATCGGTGGCTTAGCCGCTACCAACTCCAACAAGCCGACATCGACGACTTGGTACAAGAAGTTTTGCTATACGTCGCCGGACACATTCCCCACTTCCAACACAACGGCCGCTCCGGGGCCTTTCGCTGTTGGCTCAGGACCATTCTTACCTACCGCCTCCGCAAACTCTGGAAGGCTGGCGGTCGCAATCCTGCTGTCAATGGGGGAAGCAAATTCCTGGAGCAGATTCGCGAACTGGAGGATCCCGCCAGCGGGATCAGTCAAATTTGGAACCGGGAACACGATCAACATGTTGCACAAGCTTTGATGAAAATGATTCGCCAACGTTTCGCTGATTCAACCTGGCAAGCCTTTTGCCGGACGGTTTTGGATGGAGCCAATACCAAACAGGTAGCCGAGGAATTAGCAATGACTCCCAACGCGGTATGCGTGGCTAAATCTCGTGTTATGAGGGAGTTACGCCAAGAAGGGGAAGGTTTATTGGATTAAAACTACTTTTCTGAGAATTTTTCTGAAATGATACGCGGAGAAGAGGTCTTTTCTTAAGGGGAAGGACGCATGTTGTCCGAGTGCTTCTATCCTCTGTTGAAGTTGAAGTCTGAAGGAGAGTACCTATGCCCGCGCAATTTGTTCCTCATCCCGATCCCGCGCTTCTTTCCGCATATCATCTGGGTAAACTTTCCGGCGAGCAAGTATCGCAAATTGATGAGCACTTAGAGCACTGCGACTCCTGTTGTGAATACCTGGCAGGTCCCCCCGATGACAGCTTGGTCCATTTGCTCCGGTCCAGCCTACCAACCAACGATGAGGATCAAACGAATAGGAAATCTTCCAAAACGATCGCTATGGCGGCAGACATGTCTACTGCCCAAAGCTGTAGTGACCAGAATCAAAACAAAACCGAAATAGATGAATCGCCTCCTTTGCCGGAATTATTAACTGAGCATCCCCGTTACCAGGTTATGCAACAGATCGGCAAAGGGGGCATGGGCAATGTCTACAAGGCCGAAC
>CAZPPD010000778.1:0-3289 GCA_964588185.1 uncultured Alcaligenaceae bacterium
TTCTTTCGGGGCAGTCGGTTCTTCATAAGGCTTTTCCAACCCCAATCGATGTCTCGCCTCGCGGTGGAGGGGCGGCAATAAAAATCGATTTGAATTGCAGAACGGTTTTAAAGCAAGGGCCACGGATGCCGGCGTTTGATAGCGGTTTTCCGGTTTCTTTGCCATCATTCGCTTCAAGGTCGAAGCCAATCCCAAAGGCAGATCCGGCCGCACGGAGTCCACCGGGAAAGGTTCTTCATTTTGATGCTGCAGGATTTTCTGCATCAATGTACCCTTGGGAAATGGCGGTTTACCTGTCAAAAGGAAATATAAAGTGCACCCAAGGCTGTAGATGTCTCCCCGGATATCAACCAGATCCGGGTTAATAATTTGCTCGGGGGAAACATAATCCGCCGTTCCAATAATATGTTTGGTGCCGTTCTGGTTTCCTTCGTTATTGTTTTCCGACTTGGGTGGCCGCAAACTGGACAGACCCCAATCCAGGATTTTCACCAAAGAACCCACCTTATTGTTTGTCTTGGTCGATTCCCCGGTGAGATATAAGTTGCCCGGTTTGATATCCCGGTGAATCAAATTATGCTCGTGGGCATGCTGCAAACCCAAGGCTGCTTGGCGAATATAATCGCAGGCTTCGGATGCGGGTAACGACCCGGTCAACCGGACATATTTGCCGATGTCAGTTCCTTCAATATATTCCAAGGCACAATAATAGGTGTCCCCCACACGGTCGGCATCGAATAACTGCACCACATTGGGATGATTGAGGCAAGCCATGGATTCCATTTCCTGCATAAACTGATTGGAAGCCTCGGCGTTGCCTAACAATTCGGCTCGGATGACTTTTAGCGCTACAATCCAACCGCCTTCCCGATGCTTGGCCTTATAGACGGTACTTTGGCCGCCGGCTCCCAACCGGTCCAAGATTTGGTAGGGGCAAATTACCAACACATTGCCATTTCCCGACAGCAACTGGTTGATTTGGTAGACCGTCAACCAATCTTCTTTCAGCATGACGCGTGCCATGGAACGGGCATCGGCGAACCGCCCGGGCACTTTTGCTAAAACCAGATCCAATTGATCTTGGCTCAGCAATTTCGTCTGCCGCAGCACGTCCAGAAAGATATTATTGTTGACTAATGGCATAAAACTACTGGTGGGATTTTTACAGGTCCTAGTCATTCTCATCGGAACAAACCGAATAAAGCGAATTACAGGATCCACTGCATAAGGAAGCATAGCTCACAAAATCGGAATCGGGGCAAAGAATATCGGAATTTGATACCCAATGTGAATTTTAAGGGTTTTCCATCAAAACCTGCTGCCGGGAGAAATGACTCAACCTAAAAAAATGTAAGACTTTGAGAAAGAGTAATGGGGGACAGGAATCAATTCAAGGGCCCTAACAAATTTTCTATATAATCGCCGATTTGTTCGATGACTTCGGCCACGGGCTTGGTTTCCGAAGCTTGCAATTGGCGAACAATTGCACTACCGACAATAACTCCGTCGGCATGTCCTTTTAACATTTCCACATGTTCCGGTTTACTGATTCCAAAGCCAACACACAGCGGTAAGTCGGTCTGAGACCTAAGGAATTGGAGCTGGTCTAATAATGCTTCCGGCAATTTATCTCGTTCGCCAGTAATCCCGGTAACACTTACACAATATAGAAATCCCGTTGAGGTTCTGGCAATTTGAGCAGCACGCTCGGTGGGTGTGGTCGGCGTAACCAACAAAATGATTTTAAAATCCCGATCTGCGGCGGCTTTACAAAGGGCCTCAGTTTCATCCAGCGGCAGGTCCGGGACTATGGCACCGCACAGACCAGCCGCCTGAGCAGAATCAAGAAACTTTTCCGGCCCTCGGCGGTATACCAGGCTAAATGAAACCATGGCCACCAAAAGTGGAACCGAAGAATCTTTCAATGCGGATAGGCAAGCAAAAATATCATCGATCCGAATTCCCTTTTCGAGGGCGCGGGTGTATGACGCTTGAATAACGCTGCCATCGGCAATGGGATCACTGTAAGGGAATCCGACTTCGATCAGGTTCGCACCCCGGCGGCCAAATTCCTGGATTAATTGCGACGTAGTTTCCAGGTCCGGATCACCGGCAGTGATGAAAGGCATAAAGGCTGGACGTTTCTTGGAACGCAATTCCTGGAACAGGCTATCGATTGGGTTCATAAGTACTTATCGCCAATTAGTTCGTGCTTGGTTCCGGAATTGCCGGCGGCTTGAGATGGGACCACAGATCTTCCGGAGGCGTTTCAAACAACAATTCCCCATTGGCAGGGGTCAATGCCCAAGCCCCCTCTGCTAATTCTTGCTCCAATTGACCGGGTCCCCATCCGGAATACCCGGCAAACATGCGGATTAATTTAGTCTCTTCAGTGTCCAACTCTTTGATGAGATTCGCACAAGATGCGTCCCCCAGGTAAATACCTTCAGCAATTTGTGTCAGAGAATCGCCGTCCCCATCCTCCTCCTCATCCAGCACCCACTCGGGGTGACCATGAACAATGAACATCCCCTGTGCCTCGCAAGGTCCCCCCGAATAAACCGGATAAGGTAGCTCTTTTACGGGAATCGGCCGGTTGACCACTAAGCCAAATCCCCCTTCTTCGGAATGCTGCACAAGGAGGACTACTGTCTGATGAAAATTTGGATCGCGGAGTATGGGTTTCGCCACCAAAAACCAGCCCGGATAGAATGGCATGAAAATTTCCCTTCTATCTAAAACCTTCAACAATTATCTTTTCATTTTCTATTATACGAACTAAGGGATCGAGGTATTGTCTTCCGGCAAACAATTTAGTAATCCCCCTCCGAATCTCTTTATAACCAAGGTAGCTTATCCAAATCGACATTACCACCACTTAGAACTATTCCAACTCTTTTTAGACCCGAATTTTTGAAGCCATCCTGGAGAACTGCCGCGATACCCACGGCTGCCGAGGGTTCAACAATCAATTTGGACCTTTCCCAAAAGAGCCGCATAGCAGCGGTGATCTGATCATCTGTCACTGTAATAATGGCATCCACTAAATCGCGAATAACCGGCCAAGTGTATTCTCCCATACTTGTCAACAATCCATCGGCGATAGTATTCGGAGCGGTTTGGGGAATGAAAGTTCCGAATTTTTTCGACTGGGCGGCATCATCGGCACCGGCAGGTTCCGCACCAATCACAACAATTTTGGGATCCAGTTCATGGGCGGCCAATGCCACCCCCGACAATAAGCCGCCACCCCCCACCGGTCCTATCAATGCTTCCATATCCTTCACCT
>CAZPPD010000779.1:0-3285 GCA_964588185.1 uncultured Alcaligenaceae bacterium
CCAGCATCAAACCCAAGTCCAAGGAACCGGCGAAGTCTGAAGAAAAGAAGATGACACCAAAGATGCGCCTGACGCCGGAAATGTTGGAGAAGGCACGGAAACAACCCATTCGCCCCGAAGATGTTCTATCACCCAAAAAGGGCAAAGAAGCAGTTTCCTACGAGGACGACGATGTTCCCGGTAGCGGGAAAGAAAAAGATTCTAAAAAGAAACGAAAAGATCCAGTTGGCGGTGGCGGTGGGGGAATTGGCGACCGCAATCAACGAAAGAAAGAGCGTGAAGAACGGGCTCGGGAACGGCGGAAACAATCTGAATTGGGGGTTATTGAAAAGGGCCGTTTTCAACCTCTGGAAGAAGACAGTTCCGGTCCTCAACGAATTCGTGACCGCATTAAGAAGAAAAGGGACTCCCAAAAGCCCACCCAACCCAGGAAGGATAAAGTTTCGCTGGAACCTCCCATTACCGTTCGTTCGCTGAGCGAAGCCCTTGGCATGAAATCCGTGGAGTTGCTGTTTAAGCTTCGGGCAATGAACCTTGGCTCCGCAAATATCAATACGACTTTGGAACCCGAAACCGCCGAGGAAATCGCCCTTGAGGCGGGCATTGAGGTCGAAATCAAGCGGCCGCTGGATGTTGAAGACCAAATCCTGGAAGAATACAGCAAAGAAGATGATCCGAATGACCTCGAACCGCGGGCCCCAATCGTAACCGTGATGGGCCATGTGGACCACGGGAAAACTTCCCTGCTGGACAAGATCCGCAAAACCAATGTGGTGGATACCGAGGCCGGTGGGATTACCCAGGTGATTCGTGCCTGGCGAGTGGAACATGCCGGCCATCCTATAACCTTTTTGGATACTCCCGGCCACGAGGCATTCACCAAGATGCGTGCCCGGGGAGCCCAGGTCACTGACGTGGCGGTGATTGTGGTTGCGGCGGATGACGGGGTGATGCCCCAAACCGAAGAGGCCATTAACCATTCCAAAGCCGCTGGAGTCTCCTTGGTGGTGGCCATCAATAAGGTCGATGTTCCCAATGCCAATCTGGACAAAACCCGCCAACAGCTGTACAGCATGGATGTCTTGCCGGATAACATGGGTGGGGAAACCCCTTTCGTGGAAACAAGTGCGGCAACGGGCAAGGGAATCGATGACTTACTGGACAATATTTCCCTGGTGGCGGAACTCAAAGAGCTAAAAGCAAATCCAAACAAGCCCGCCAAGGGAATATGCTTGGAGGCGATGCTGAGTGAAGGGGAAGGGGTTCAAGCAACATTTTTGGTTCAAGACGGCACGTTAAAACGGGGAGACACCATCCTCTGCGGCAGTTCCTACGGACGGATTCGGCAGATGTATAGTGACCTCGGCAAGCCGGTCCAAGAAGCCGGTCCCAGTGTTCCGGTGCGAATCACCGGTTTAGATGTGGTTCCCCAAGCGGATGATCCGTTCATTGTGGTTCCGGAAATCTCCACTGCCCGGGAAATCGCCGAGAAACGCCGAACCGCCCAACAAGAGAGCGCTTTTGCTCCGAAAGCTGCTTCCTTGGACATTGCTCAGCGGCTAAGTGCATCGCAAATATCCGAACTCAAGGTCATCTTGAAAGCAGATTTCCGGGGATCGATTGAAGCGATCCGCAAGGAACTGGAAAAGCTGCAGCATGAGGAGGTTGGTGTCCGTATCCTGCATGCGGCGATTGGCGGAATCAGTGAAAGCGACGTCCAATTAGCATTGACCTCACCTGATGACACGATGATCATTGGATTTAATGCCGTTCCGGATGAGCGGGCTCGGAGTTTGGCGGAAGAAAAGGGTATTCCCATCCGGGAACACAATATCATCTACGAATTGACCAACGATATCCGTAGCGCCTTGGAAGGGAAGCTTAAACCCAAGCAAGAGATTGTTCACTTGGGCCGTGCCGTGGTGCGGGATATCTTCAAGATCAGCCGCGTGGGTACTATTGCCGGCTGCTATGTGACTCAAGGGATTCTTACCCGTTCCTCTAAAGTTCGCTTGATTCGAGGCGGGGTAATTGTTTATCCGCCCCCGGAAAAAACGGCCGGGTTGGATTCCTTAAAACGCTTTAAAGATGATGTGGCGGAAGTTCGTGAAGGTTTCGAATGTGGTTTAAAAATCGCCGGTTATGACGACGTCAAGGTGGACGATGTTATTGAGGCGTATCGGGTTGAAGAAGTGCAACGAACGCTGGAATAATTTCTCCTCTCCACCTTTTTGACTGGTCTTACCCAGTTTATCTCCCAGGTAAAAATGATTGTAGGCACCCTTTCTGTTCGTCTCCTGATACGGGAGGCCCGTAGCCTAAAGGATAAACGTCAGGTCATTCGCAGTATCAAAGACCGGC
The DNA here is from genome assembly GCA_964588185.1 of uncultured Alcaligenaceae bacterium. Lineage (GTDB taxonomy): Bacteria > Planctomycetota > Planctomycetia > Gemmatales > Gemmataceae > CAZPPD01. The sequence continues at coordinate 2,362 of CAZPPD010000779.1, forward strand.
TGAAGAATAAGTTCAACATCTCCATTGCAGAGATTGGGGTACTGGACAACCGTCAACTGGGAGTGTTAGGAATGGCCATGGTAAGCAATGAATCGGACCACATTCGCAGCTCTTTGAGCAAAATAGTGGAGGCTCTGCGGAGCCATCCGGTTGCAGAACTCTTAGAATATGATCTGGAAGTGTAAAATTCATTAACATAATATCTGGAATTCCTGCTATAATAAACCTTTGTCACTTTTAGGAAAAATCCTAAAAGACTTACCTCATTGACAAGCATTTTGCATTAAATAGAAACCTGTAACTTACTAATTTTTAACTAGTTACGGGATCTTAGGATAGGCTAATGAAAACGCACCGGTTGGCTCGGGTTGCCGAAGTAGTTCGGGAAGTTGCCAGTGAGACGATTCTTTTCGAACTTCAAGATCCTCGCATTAAAGGGGTAACAGTTACCCGTGCCGAAGTTTCTGCAGATTTGCAACACGCCAAGGTTTATGTCTCTTTGATGGGTTCTCCCAAAGAGCAATCATTGTGCATGCATGGATTAGAGCATGCGGCCGGTTTCATTCAATCAAAACTAGCTTCCCGGATGAAAACCCGTTTTACCCCTGTCATCAAATTTATACTCGATGAAGGGGTGAAAAAGAGCATTGAAATAACTCGACTTATTAATGAGGCTTTATCCGAACCGGGGCCCTCCTCTGCGGCGGAGTCCGAAGAGAAGGAAACTGATTCGGAAAATGTTCCGGACGAGTAAGACACCGATTTTGTTTCGCTCGTCTTTTTCTTACCTGTATGTAGTTCCCAGCCTTTGGAATGGTGAGAGATAACCAAACAATTCCTGGGCAAAACTACACAGGTGATCTTCAGACACTTTTTTGGAGTGAGCATTGCTATTATGCCCGCCACATCCAACAAACATCGCTT
>CAZPPD010000780.1:0-3278 GCA_964588185.1 uncultured Alcaligenaceae bacterium
AACTATCCCAATATGGGAAGGCTGTCTGTTATTTGTTTTTTTGAGGGTTTTTGTGATGGAAAGGAAGTTCCTTTGCTAAAAAGGAAAGTAACAAATTAATTTTACTTGCAAAGAGACAAAGGGGTCAGGATTCCGCTTCTTCCAACTCTCCCATCAATATTTGCTGGACTAATTCGATCTTTGCTGCTCCTTTGGTTTCCCGCATGACTGCTCCTTTGATGGCGTCGGCTGCTTTTTTCTTTCCATTTTTAAAGTCCGCTACGGCTTTTGGGTTGGCTTCAATGGCTTTGCGAATGATTTCCCGCAACTGCTCCTCATCTGCTACTACCTTGATTCCCAGTTCCTTGATGGCAGTTTGGGCATCAGAGCCATGTTCCAGCATATGGGCATAAACTTCACGGGTTCGTTTCGCGGGGATTCCCATGTCATTGGCTCGTTTGATTAGATCCCCCAGCTTTTCCGCCGAAAGGGGAAAATCCTCAATGGCGGTCTTTTCCTCCTTGAGCGTTGCCAAAACCTGATTGGTCGCCCAGTTGCTGGCGTCCTTGGCGTTGCCGCAGGTTTCGGCGACTTTCTCGAAAAATTTCACGAAGGCCCGGCCCTGATGGGTAATAACTCCGGCGTCATATTCCGATAAGCCATATTGTTCTTGCAGTCGATCTCGGGCAGTAGCCGGCAATTCCCCCATTTCTGCCCGGACGCGCTCAACCCAAGTATCATCGACGACAATCGGCACCAAGTCGGGTTCTGGGAAATACCGATAATCCGCTTCTTCTTCCTTTCGCCGCTGGATGAAAGTTTTTCCAACATTATCATCCCAACCTGCCGTTGCCTTGTCGACTTCTCCCAACTTTTTGCCCGTGTCCTGAAACTCTTTAAACTGCCGCTCCGCTTCGTAGCGGCAAGCCCGTTCCACGGCCCGGAAGCTGTTGAGATTTTTTACCTCGACAATGGGAGTTGCTACAAAGCTTCCGTCTTTTTGTGGGATGTGGAGATTGACGTTGGCATCGCAGCGCAAACTGCCCTCCTGCATCTCGCAATCGGAGATGCCAATATCGCGAAGCAACAAGCGCATTTCTTCCATGTATAGGCGGGCTTCTTCCGGGCTGGTTATCTCGGGTTTGCTGACAATCTCCAACAAAGGTGTCCCGGCCCGGTTCAAGTCCACCAAACTGGATCCTCCCTTCTTCCGCTCATCATGGATAAGCTTGCCGGCATCTTCCTCCAAGTGAACCCGAATGATGCCAATGCGTTTGCTTTCCTTCTCCGTTTGGATTTCCAGCCAACCCTCGGAGCTAAAGGGAAGATCATACTGGCTGGTTTGGAAATTCTTGGGCAGATCCGGGTAATAATAGTTTTTGCGGTCCCACTTGGTGAAGCGGGCGATTTCGCAGTTTAGGGCCATGGCCGCCCGCAACGCCAAATCAAAAGCCAGCCGGTTCATCACCGGCAGCACTCCGGGCAACCCCAAACAGACCGGGCAAGTTGCCGAATTGGGCGGCAAACCAAATTTATTGGGGCAACCGCAAAAGAGCTTGGTCTTTGTCAGTAGCTGAACATGCGTTTCCAGACCAATGACTATTCGATAAGGCTCAGCCATGCTTTCCTCATGTGCCGGATGATCGGGTTTGCTGTTTAGTTTACGATTCGTCATTATTAGGGGAAGAGGTTGTTAGACTTGCAGGAAATGAAGACGCCTATGAACAAAACCGGAGACCGCACGATTACTCTCCTTCGGCCGTCGACCAAAGATGAACCGGGGGTTTTCTGCATCAAGATAAAATCCAAGTTATCCTACTATTCCTTCCAGGAAATACCGTGTGAGATTGGCGGCCGCGGATTTGCCCTGAAGCGGGTGGAAACTAAGCCAATATACCACGTGCGCATTGGTGCCAAGAATGATTGCTCTTGCGAATGCTTGGGCTATTTACGCCATGGTCATTGCAAACATTTGGAAGGATTGCTGGCGTTGGTTGCAAAGAAGGTCATTTAATCTGGTAGCAGGCTTGCCAGAATCCAGCTACCAATTGCTCCGGCTGAATTCCGGGAGATCCAGCAACCTGATGCTCGGCTGAATTCCGGGAAATTCAAGCCCACAAGTGGATTAGTTCTTGGTGTCCAGCCTGGCAACGTTTGGGCAAATCTCTTGGGTTTTTCGAGTCAAATAACCGCGTACCTGATTGGTTTTCTTCAACCGCAATGCCCGCAAGCTAATTTTCCGGGCAACCTCAAACTGCGCGGAAAAGACCATTTCCTTGATCGTGGGAACGAAAGCCGGGCTCATGCTGAATCGCTTTAGCCCCATGCCAAACAAGGGGAGAAAACAGCGCGGCCGGCCTGCCATTTCCCCGCAAAGAGTCACCGGTTTGTCGTGTTTGTTGCAAGCCTTGATTATGTGGTGGAGTATTTTCAGGACCGCGGGGTTGAACGGTTCGCATAAATGGGCCACCTTGGGATTATCCCGGTCCGCCGCCATAATGTATTGGATAAGATCGTTGGAGCCGATGCTAATGAAGTCCACTTCGTCCAAAAATGAATGAATGGATAAAGCCGCCGCCGGCACCTCCACCATTACCCCAATGGGGATGTTCTTGCCGTACTCCAAACCTTGTTCCTGCATTGTTTGTTCCGCCTGGACTACCAGTTTCTTCAATCGCAGGATCTCTTCCAGGGTACTCACCATGGGGAAAAGTAAACTGACCTTCCCAGTGGTTGCGGCCCGCAGGATGGCCCGTAGTTGCGTGAGGAAAAACTCCGGATGGGCTGTACTCAAACGAATACTTCGCCATCCCAAAAAGGGATTGGTTTCCCGGGCTTCTCCCAAGTAAGGGACATGCTTGTCGCCCCCGAGATCCAACGTCCGAATCGTTACCGTGTTGTTGGGAGCGGCATCAATCACATCCCGGTAGATAGCCAATTGGTCGTCTTCGTCCGGAACCGAGGGATGAGATAGGAATAAGAACTCCGTCCGGTACAAACCCACACCGCTCGCTCCGGCTTTGGCGGCCGTGCGGGCATCCGCCGGTCCATTCACATTGGCCAACAATTCCAAGGAAGTGCCATCGGCAGCGATGGGGGGATGATCGCGGTTTTCTATCAGGCGATCCCGAAGGTCAACGTATTCGCGTTGCAATTTCCGATAAGCGGCTTCGACTTCCGGTCCGGGATGGATGTAGATATGGCCTTCGCGGCCATCGACCGCCAACAAATCTCCTTTTTTGATCTGGTCCATGATTCCTTTTAGTCCCGAAACAGCAGGGATAGCCAGTGCCCGGGCC
>CAZPPD010000781.1:0-3272 GCA_964588185.1 uncultured Alcaligenaceae bacterium
CCGGCTCGCTCAACCCTTCCCAATCAAATCGATGCATCCAGGTTGGTATAAATCCCTTGCCCGCTATTGCCCTGCTGAAGGCGACCAATTTCCAAGTCGAACGGTTAAGATGTGCCCTCCTTTCTTAGAGGCAATGGTTCACGGGTACGCTCTGCCGGCACCATTTGATTTTGCGATCGATTTTAATCCGAAGGAAAACGCAATCGTTCAGGAGTTACCCTCCGACATCGATCCGAAGGAATTTGATCTGTGGAAGCCGGTGCTTGACTTTCGCATCGGAGCACCACTCAAACCGATGGTTCTTATTTGCCGATCTTATTGGCGGATCGAAACTCCTCCGGGTTATTCTTGCTTGTTCATCGAACCACTCAACCGCAATGTGGATGAACTGCCGTTTCAAGTCCTTTCCCAATGCGTTCAAACCGATAGTTGTTTTCCGGTGCTAAAGTTTTACTTGGTTCCACGCGTTTCCTTCCCGATTGAAGTGCAAAAAGGAACGCCATTGATTCAAGTAATCCCAATAAAGCGAGAAACATGGGAACTAAAAACTATCGGTTTGAATCCCGATGAAATTGACGAAATCAAGGGATTTCGAGAAGAGTACTGGAGTTGCAAAAATCGGCAATTTGACGAAAGGGCGGACCCAACCAATCCGGAACATGGATATGGTGCCTATAACAAGCTGGTAAAAGAGCATTCTCGATTTCAATAATGGCCGCTAACCTCAAGCCATGGAGAATCCAATGAAGAATGAAGCAAGCATTGAGATTGACCGCCCAATTGAAGAAGTATTCAACTACACGATTCACAATGTTCCAGAGTGGAGTTTGATCGTTGTAAAGGACGAGATTATTGAAGAAAAACCCGAAGGAGTCGGGACCAAATTTCGGATTACCACTGAGGAAAAGGGACGGCAAATGGAGTTCGAAGGGGTTGTGACTAGTCACGAACCACCAACGGGTCAAACAGTATTCATGGAAGGAAGACATTTCGACATCGAGGCCGACTATATTTTTGAGGACCTCGGCGGGCGAACGCGCCTAACCCAACGATCAACAGTTACCGGTAAAGGATTTGTTAAAGTAATGTTCTTCCTCTTTGGTTGGATAATGCAAAAGGCCAATTGCGAGGCCGGGATGAAAGAACTTAACAGCTTGAAAGAAAAATTGGAAACCAGAGAAAACCAACCAGCTTAGTTGGCTGAGTCTCCTGGCCCGACCAAAAAATAAACTATCCCTTCATAGCCTTCTGCAAAGTGGTCCCCATATCCGCGGGGCTTTCCGCAACCGCAATTCCGGCCGCTTTCAACGCAGCGATCTTATCCGCTGCCGTGCCACTTCCACCACTGATAATCGCGCCGGCATGGCCCATGCGTTTTCCAGGAGGTGCCGTTTGCCCTGCGATAAATGCCGCAACCGGCTTTTTGACGTGTTCCTTGACGTAAGCAGCCGCTTCTTCTTCCGCGTTGCCGCCAATTTCCCCCATCATCATGATGGCTTCGGTTTGCGGGTCTTCATTGAACAGCTTGATCGCATCGATAAAATTGGTGCCGATTATGGGGTCGCCGCCGATTCCGATGCAGGTGGATTGCCCAAGTTCCAAAGTCGTTAATTGCCAAACCGCTTCGTATGTTAAAGTACCACTGCGGCTGACCACACCAACGGACCCTGGCTTATGGATATAGCCGGGCATGATACCGATTTTGCATTGGCCGGGGGTGATTATCCCGGGACAGTTCGGACCTATAAGACGACAATCTTTTGTCTTCAAGAACTGCATTGCCCGGGCCATATCCATGGCGGGAATTCCTTCCGTAATGGCAACGATGACTTTGATGCCGGCATCAGCCGCTTCCATGATGGCATCGGCCGCACCAGAGGGGGGAACGAAGACCATACTGGCATTGGCCCCGGTTTTTCGGACCGCTTCGGAGACGGTGTTGAATAAAGGGAAGCCTTCCTTGGTCGTGCCGCCTTTTCCAGGTGAAATTCCGCCAACAATATCCGTTCCATATTCCCGGCACTGTTGGGCATGAAATGTTCCGGCTCGGCCCATTCCCTGACAGATTACTTTGGTGTTTTTATCGACAAGTACGCTCACAGTTGCTCCTTGGTATTATTTGGCCTCACTGGCGCATGGGGTTAGTGTCCCTCGCTGGCGTTCGCGTTGGTGTTGTTTTTTAATTCCAGGCAGATCGAAAAATTCAGCTACTCGAAATCGGCATTTCGGAAGCACTTCTCCTGCAAAAACTTCATCATCCCCCTTCAGGACTCTTGGCTCTTTCCCTAAGCTATGAACCGAAACCGAGTGATCCTGAGGATAGATAACCCAGACCAGGGGAACGCCTCGTTGAAAATATTGCCCGATTCTTTCAAGTAGTGCGTTTGCCCTAACGGTGGGAGGAAAGACTTCAATAATCAACTTTGGAATTCTCTTGGGGTATTGATCGCTCATTTCATCTATGGGTTTGCTTTCAGCAAATACCATCAAATCCGGACTACGAACGGTATCCGGGTCTTCTTCCACCAGTAGCCCCGTATCATTGCTGGACACTCCACCGGAACCCCGTTTTTTCATGTATTGCCAGAGTAGCGAACTAATATAGGAGCAAAGAATTCCATGTTTTTCACCTGGCGGGGGCATTTCAATGATTTCTCCCCGGTAGAGCTCAAAATATTTTCCGCGGTTTTCCGGACGTTGGGTAAACTCCCAGAACTTAACCGCCGAACAACATTTTGTTTCCGCTGTCGCCATTAAACTCAGCCCTTATTTCCGACTCTGTTTAGCTGCCGCCACCACTTTCTGGGCTGCTTCGGTTAGTCCACTTGCGGTGGTAATATTCATGCCGCTTTCCGCAAGCATTTTGCGGCCTTCTTCGACATTGGTGCCTTCTAATCGCACCACTAAGGGTACATGGAATCCAACTTCTTTGAAGGCAGCTAAAATGGCTCCGGCGATAATGTCGCACTTCATTATGCCGCCAAAAATATTGACCAATACCGCTTCAACACGCGAGTCGCTCAGCAAAATACGGAAGGCTTCGGTTACTTGATCTTTGTTGGCTCCGCCGCCGACATCCAGAAAGTTGGCCGGTTCTCCCCCATGATATTTAATGATGTCCATGGTACTCATGGCCAAGCCGGCACCATTCACCAGACAACCGATGTTGCCGGTGAGGTTGATGAAACTAAGACCTGCTTTGGAAGCCCTCAGTTCGGCAGGGTCTTCTTCGCTTTCATCATGTTAAGCAGCCTCTTCCGTGTGGCGGAATA
>CAZPPD010000782.1:0-3265 GCA_964588185.1 uncultured Alcaligenaceae bacterium
ACGCGGGCATGATAACGGGTAGTAGACTCCTGTTTAAAACTGCTTTCGTGCTCCTCATCAATAACAAACAAGCCGAGATTTTGTGTCGGAGCAAAAATTGCACTGCGGGCGCCGACAATCACCTGAACCTTGCCCTGATAAATGCTGCGCCATTGGCTGCCACGCTCTGCATTGCGCAAGTGGCTATGCAAAACCGCAACTTCACCGCATCTCCCTTGAAAGCGGCGAATGGTTTGGGGCGTCAAACTGATCTCGGGTACCAGAACTAAAGCTTGTTTTCCTTGCTTTAGGATCTCTTCGATGGCTCGCAAATAAATCTCGGTCTTTCCGCTGCCGGTGACCCCGTACAAGAGGAACGGATTGAATCCTCCTTCTTGAACCACTTCCCGTAACGAATTCCAAACCAGTTGTTGTTCGAGATTAAGTTCAAAGGGTTTGTCAAAAGGCGGGGTCGGATTCTCGAATTCCGCAGTTCGTGCCGCCAAAAATGCGTCGACTCGACTTTTTTGTTTCCGGACCACCCCTTTTCTGACCAACGCCTGTAAAACTCCGGGACCACAGTTTGCCTCGCGAGCTAGCCGGCGAACTTCGAGAGGGCCTTTGGCCTGGCGGAGGTATTGTAAGGCGACGGACTGTTTGGCGGTCAATTTCGGGATTTCATTAACGAGTTCTTCTTCGGGAACAGCTTCTATAACGTTTACCGCCTTCATTCCGGCATTGGATTTGGCCCCGGCAGGCAACACGGCATTCAAAACCTGGCCCCAACCGCAGAGGTAATAATCCGCCATCCAGCGGGTAAGCCGCAGCAAGTTTTCCGATAACAGCGACTCAGGATCCAGGACTCTGGTTATTTCTTTGACCTTTCGAGTAGGAGACTCCTCCGTCAGAGCGACACAAAAACCAACAGTGCTGCGATCACCTTTTCCAAACGGAACGGTGACTCGTTTCCCAATTCCAACCTGGTTTTCCAACTCTTTGGGCACAAGATAGGTGTAGAGTTGATCCAACGGGCGATCGAAAACAATCTGGGCAAACAGCCCTTCCTGTTTTTCCGGTGAAGATTCCTGAGAGGCAAATAGTTCCGATTGGTTGGTTTTAGGGGAAACCATTGATCCATAATCCTGGATGGGAAGAAACCTATTTCACTGAGTATACAGTAACCGGAATTTTTGGGTTTGCTATGTTAGTAGGTTCTTAGAAAATAAAGAGTTGAATTAAAGCTTGGGGTCTAAAAATGCTTAAACGCAGAGTTCGCTGTGGGACGGAGAGACAACAAAAACCTTTACTGATTGTTATCCCCGGGTTTTTCCGCGAACTCTGCGCTCAAATTTGGGCTGCTTGTCGAGAGTAACCACCCATCGCGCTAATCTGAGCGAGAATAGAGGATTAGCCCCAGCTTTAGCTGGAACCACCTTGTTGATTGCTATCCGCCAAAGGGCTGACAAGGTTCAAAATATTTCCCAACTGGCCCAGACGCATTCCATATTTGTCGATAAATTCTTGCAAGGTAAATTCATTTTCCAAGGAATCATCCGATTCCGGTCCGATTTCCTCCACCAACGTTGCAATGATAGACCCATATGCTCGCTCCAGATTGGGAAGTGCTTTTCGGCAAGTTTCCGGAAGTTCCGGATATTCTTGCGACCACTTCGCCATCAAAGCTCGCCACCGAGCTCCCGCATCCTGAGCAGCAGCCATCGCCTGAAGCTGGGCCAGCGTTTGCTTTTGAACTTCTAAAATTTGACCTAATATGTCAGCGGTTTGCTGCGCCGGGCTAGCGGGTTTAGGAGCTGGAGTTGACTGGGAAATATCGAATTGACCTTGCATAAATGCCTCAATCTACGAGTAAGCTCAATGACTAAAATAATTATCCTCCCTTTATATAAGAGATTTGCCTCGGACAAAAGCTTCTAGTTGGAATAATTCTGCGGAAAAAAGAAAGTTGGCTTTTTGGCCGGACCCGTAAATCTGGGGCGAATAAATCTGCAGGCGCTCGTAAATCTAATGAGTGTTTGGCTTTTTTGAATTTTGGCATGTGCTGGGTTAGAAGTTTGGTGAAAGTTTTTCCGGATATGTTCTTTTAATGAATAAGTTCAAAAGCACCATTTTACCCAGCTGGGGAATTGGGAAGTCAGTATTTCCAACCATTACTCCAATAAGAAGGTGAGTTTCCTTGTGATCGGGTTCCTTTGTTCCAACTTAGATGATTCAATCCCCAACAAGCCTTCAAAGAACACCTTCTTCAGCTGGCATTTTCAGCCGAAATCCCCAAAATATCTTGCCCGCTAAGATTTCCCGGCTTCTCAAAGAGTCGTCGCAAACACCAATAACAATAAGTATTTACAATGAGCAGATTGTAAAGGAATTATTAAGGCGAAAATAATTGGTTTTCCTTCATCCACCTTTCTCGCCATCCGAGAAGAATATTGATATGGTATTGCTTCATGGAAATTTCAATCCGTTGGTGGAGAGGGAACTAAACCAATGCTAGTTCATGAAGAACAACTCGTCCTTCAATATCTTCGTAAACATCCTTTTTGTTCCTTTCGCAAACTGGTAACTGCTTGTATGCCGGGAGCTCCGGAATCTTGGGGAGAGCGCATTCTCCACAACCTGGAGTGGTTGGGATACATTTCAATCTTCCCGGCAAACGATGGGATAGGTCCAACCATTCAGTTGACCAATCGCGGCAAGGAGGCTGCGTAGGCCAACTGAATGGACTACCTTGGTAGAGTTGATTTGCCCTGGTAAAGAGCAAGCGTGCTTTCCGGCGGGACCATTAGGTCGCTTTCTAAGTTTGATGGGATTGCCGGATAGCATGCTTTTGGGGCTGGCCGAATATCTTTGAAGTTGGAGATTGAGTGAGCCTAAATTTCTTCCTGGCTAACATTCGAAACAGCGAATCTGGGAGAAAATGGTATCTTGTTTGTCTTCTTCTGCCCGAGCGTAATTAATGAGACAGCGAACCGCTTTGTTGGTATCCGGTAATTGATATTTTTTGGCCATTTCCTCCAGAAATGCAAACATGTTTTCTTCCAATTCAATGGAATAGGTGTTTTTCACAATAAACTCCTTTGTTCATCAATTGATTTTTCATTCCCACCGTATCCTATTCTAATCCATTGTCTGCCGACACTGGCAGGCTGGTCTTTGTTTGGATTATTCCGGAAGAATGATCATCTCCGTCACCATCTCTATAAAGTTATTTCTTTCCTCTCTTTTCCCATTCCAATTTTGTGGTATTTTTCTAAGGCAAATAAATTGC
>CAZPPD010000783.1:0-3263 GCA_964588185.1 uncultured Alcaligenaceae bacterium
GCCTTTAGCATCAACCAGATGTTTAAAGCGATCGGCAGTCTTTGGATTTTTGACCAGGTATTCCAGACTTCCTTTGCCGCCATTGCGTTTGGGATTGGCTTCAATAATGCCGTGGCCTTGCATATTGGACTGCCCGGCGAGGATGAAGACTTTGAGGGGGCTTTTGCCGGGTTGGTCGGCTAGGGCGGTTTTGTGAGGAACGAAGATTGCGAATAAGAAGAGTGAAAGCATGGAAGCCATTTGTCGGGACATAACCATTATCCTTTTCTAATGAGCGGTCGACTTAATAAGTTGTATTGTTGAAAATTGTAGAGGATATTTTTCCCAATAGCTTGCAAAATAAAATTGGATGGTTGCACTCCCTTCCCCCGTCAGTTTTCCCGGAGATAACAAAGCGGTTGAAGGCTGGTGGTCTGCCCTCGAAAATCCGGAATTTGGCGGATCTTAATTCTTCACAGAGTCAATCCGCCCTTCCATCGGACTCGAAGCAGTCGCATACAATTTTCGCGGAATTCTGCCGGCTAGGAATGCCAGCCGCCCTGCTTCGCAAGCATACCGCATGGCCCAAGCCATTCGCAGCGGGTCTTTTGCGCTAGCAATCCCGGTGTTCAGCAAGACCCCGTCACAACCAATTTCCATGGCGACGGATACATCGCTCGCCGTGCCAACCCCGGCGTCGACAATCACCGGATAGTCCGGATCTCCTTCTTTGAGGTACTCCAAGATGATGCGCAGATTATTGGCATTCAATATTCCTTGGCCGCTGCCGATGGGACTACCTGCAGGCATGACACTTGTGGCTCCGGCTTCTTTGAGCCGCCGGGCCATAATGGGATCATCGCTGGTATAGACCAGAACCTGGAATCCTTCGCTAACCAATTGTTCCGTGGCTTTTAAAGTGTCTACCGGATCTGGAAGGAGAGTTTTCTTGTCGCCTAGGCATTCCAGCTTCACCCAATCAGCTCCCGGGTTTCCCAGGTTGCTGAGTAACTCGCGAGCCAAGCGGGCATGGCGAATGGCATCTTCGGCGTTAAAGCAACCGGCGGTGTTTGGCAGGATGGTGTAGCGGTTGAGGTCGAGGTAGTCGAGAATGTTGCGGCCTTCCTTGTCCACCAAACGCTCGCGGCGGACAGCAACGGTTGTGACTTCGCAACCGCTAGCTGCCAAGCAATCGCGCATCTGATCGTAGGTGGCGTATTTTCCCGTCCCGGTGATCAAGCGGTTGGTGAAAGTAAATTTGCCGATTTCCAAGGGTTTGTCTGTTGGGCTAGGCGGAGAATCAGAACCCCCGCCGGTTAGTGTAACAATCTCGACAGCATCTCCGGACTGGAGAAGATGATCCTTGTGGTAGATTCGGGGGATGAGCTCATTGTTAACCTCGACAGCTATACGCTGGGAATCCTTGCCGAGTTGCTGGATGAGATCGGCAATGGATAGCGGCTCAGGAAACTGTTTTACTTCCCCATTTATGGTTAACTGATGCATAAATATTCACTCGCGTTTGAGAATGCTTTTCCTATTTTTATGGTAAAGGTGATTATTCCTATTAGCTATAATTTCACCAAAAAATACACCCAAGGAAGGCTTGTGCTTCTTTCTCCTGACACTCCAACCCCGGAACTGTAAACTAATCATCAATATCAACTTACCAACCTTGGGGACCTTCGGAAAATGTCTTCGCATTATATTCCTCATACGAAAATACCCACCTTGGTATTTCCCACCAGCAATCAGGCTTCTCGCCATGTGGCCCTGATGATTGAAAGCCTGATTCGCCAGAATAACTCTGCCAATCGGCCGACCGTTTTGGGGCTGGCAACGGGGTCTACTCCAGTTGGTTTATATCGAGAATTGATTCGGCTGCACAAAGAAGAAGAACTGGATTTTTCCCGGGTTATTTCCTTCAACCTGGACGAATACTACCCCATGAAACCGGAGGATTTGCACAGCTACAACCTTTGGATGAAGGAAACCTTCTTTAATCATGTGAACATCCAACCCCAAAATATCCACATTCCGGACGGGACGATTCCACTCCATGAGGCCGAAGAATATTGTGCTCGCTACGAGCAATTAATCCGCCGTTCGGGTGGCATTGATTTGCAGATCCTGGGTATCGGTCGTACCGGTCATATCGGATTTAACGAACCGGGATCCACACGCCACAGCCGGACTCGTTTGGTAACCCTAGACCCAGTGACGCGGCGGGATGCTGCTAGTGGATTTTATGGTGAGGAGAATGTTCCTCATCAGGCGATTACCATGGGGGTCGGCACAATCCTCGAAGCCCGCAAAATTGTCATCATGGCTTTTGGGGAGCATAAAGCTCCCATTGTGCAGCGAGCAGTCGAACAGGAGATGACCGACGCCATTGCAGCCAGCTTCTTGCAGAAACATCCGGACACCACTTTTCTTCTGGATAAGGCCGCAGCAGGTCATCTTACTCCGGTCCGGCTTCCCTGGATGATGGGATCTGTTCAATGGACTCCGGCCATGATTCGGCGGGCGGTGATATGGTTGAGTCTTAAAATTGGGAAACCGCTGCTGAAGCTTGACGATGATGATTTCCGGGAACATGAACTCTATGAACTCCTGCGGGAACATGGGCCGGCCCAGAAACTGGGGCATCAGGTTTTCGATCAAATGATGGCGACTATTTGCACCAAGCCGGGGGGTGATGAGCCCAAAACGGCGTTGATTTTTAGTCCTCATCCGGATGATGACGTCATTAGCATGGGGGGAACTTTGATCCGTTTGGTCGAGCAAGGCCACAAAGTCCATATCGCTTACATGACCAGCGGAAACATCGCAGTCTTCGACCATGACGCCCGCCGCTTCACCGATTTTGTCGCTGAATTCAACCAACTCTTCGAAATCGATAGAGAACATACCGAGGCCGTGGAAAACCGGGTGCGGGATTTCCTAAGAACCAAGAGTCCGGGTCAGCCCGATTCGGAAGATTTGCTGAAAGTCAAGAAACTAATTCGGGAGACAGAGGCCCGCGCAGCTGCACTTGCTTGCGGCGTTCCGGAAGAGCAACTCGAATTTATGGACCTCCGATTTTACCGGACCGGTACGATCGCCAAGGCACCCATCCATCCTCAGGACATTATCGATATAGTTTCGTTGTTACAAAAGTTGCAGCCTGCTCAAATATATGTGGCCGGAGAAATGTCCGACCCTCATGGGACCCATCAATCTTGTGCCAATGCGATCTTTCAGGCCGTCCGCCAAGTCCGCTAACAAGGGCAGTATTTTGAGGT
>CAZPPD010000784.1:0-3263 GCA_964588185.1 uncultured Alcaligenaceae bacterium
CAGTGGTCCTTGGGGCGGGTGTAATGTTATAAGTAGTTGTTTTTGTCGATAATTGTCTGCTTGATGGGATCCAAATCTGCCGCCGTTCATGCGGCGGCGGGACTGTTTTGTTGGGCCCCGGCTGTTTGTTATACACCCTGGTCCTGCCGTTTGGGTATGCAGAAGAACTGGAGCAGATTGGCTGTTCCTATTGTTATATCTTGGGGCGAATAAAGAATGCCTTGGAAGGAATTGTTTCCCAGATTGATTTGTCCGGGACCAGTGACTTAGCCATTAAAGGGAAAAAGTTTTCCGGGAATTCCCAGCAGCGAAAAAGGAATCATCTGCTGCATCATGGAACCATCCTTTATGATTTTCCCTTGGAGGTGATCGGCCGCTATCTCAAGCAACCAACCCGGCAACCGGATTATCGGCAAGACCGCGGCCATAAAGATTTCTTGACCAATCTCGCAACGGATTCGCAGACTCTTGAAAAGTTATTGCAGAAAGAGTGGAAAGCTTTTGAAGCTGCAGAACACCAGCCAAAAGATGAAGTGAAAAAATTGGTGTCGGAGAAATATTCCCAGTGGAAATGGGTTAGCAAGAGGTAACCGGTAAAAATCGGAATGACCTTAACTTCCTTGGGTATCCAAGATACCTGTTTGCTCTCTTCCATTTAAATTAAGTGAGAAAACCACTGATTTGTTGTTGGTAAGTACTCGAGCGATTATTCCAAGGACAGCAGGGATAAATATCCTCCTGAACTATCTCCGCAATTTTGATTTGGATAACCTTCACGAGAAATTCAGTCGATAGGACGCAAGGTTGTCACTTGCCGTGTAAGCCTCTTGAGGTAACGCCACTTCTTGGATGAGTTTTGCCTAAGATTTCTGTTAAGGTTCGGACACGAGCCGATAGATTCTTCTTGCCGGCAATGTTGATGGTCTCTTGGGGATCTTGGTGGTGATCGTAGAGTTCCAAAGCCATTACCTTGCCGGAATTGAAATCTCGCCATTCAGTATAGCGGTATTGGTTGGTTCGCATGGAGTAGCCCATTACCTTTGGGTTGCGGCCTGACTTGGGGTAGGCGGGGCGGGGATGCCAGGTAAACGCTGCGGATTTTACCTTGGCTTTTGGGTTGTCCAGGACGGGCTTCAGACTTTTTCCTTCGGTATGTTTCGGGGTTGGCAACTTGCACAGGTCCGTCAGGGTTGGATATAGGTCCAACAGCTCAACCAATGAGTCGGTTCGTTGGCCGCCTTTGTTGTTAGGAGTGGCAATGATCATTGGGACGCGAGCATCCAGCTCGAAGTTGGAAGTTTTGGCCCATAATCCATGCTCACCAAGGTGATAACCATGGTCCGACCAGAACACGATGATGGTATTTTTCGCCAACCCTAGTCGATCCAACTCATCAATGACTTTGCCGACTTGGGCATCGACGTAGCTGGTAGCAGCGTAGTAGCCATGCCGCAGGGTGAGGATCTCCTTCGGCCTTGGTTTACCGTTGGGCCTATTCCGAAAGCCGCGCAGGATCTCGCGGGAGTCGTGCAAAGCGATCTGGGGGATGTCCTTTGGCGGATTGGGATTGGCGGGCGGGGTTATCTTGGTGCGATCATACAAATCCCAGTATTTCTTGGGAGCGTTGAAATGAGCGTGCGGTTTCCAGAAACCTACCGCCAGAAAAAAGGGTTGGCTCTTGGTCTTTAGTTTTCGTAGTGCCTGAATGGCGAGATTGGCGATGCGGCCGTCGAAATAAGCATCGTCCGGGACGTCACGCATTTCGCAACGCGGGACCTTGGTCAGGTTAGGCGGCAGCTTACCTTTGACCTTAGCCTTATCGGCTCCGTGGGTGGTGTAGTGCATCACTGCAGGTACCGACCAGGAAGGGGAATCGCCTTTATAGTCATCCTGTCGCCAGTTGTGGAAAATCTTGCCGATGTTTTGCGTGAAATAGCCATGCTGCCTGAACCATTGAGGTAGGGTAATTATGTTGGGAAAAGTCTGGCGGAAGTGAGTGGGAAGATCCCAGATTCCCAGCGTTGAGGGGCGCAGCCCGGTCAGCAAGGAAGCTCGCGAGGGATTACAGACCGCTTGTTGGCAGTAGGCTCGCAGGAACAGGGTGCCTCGGCGAGCAAGCTTGTCTATGTTCGGCGACTTCACGAGGGTGTTGCCGTAGCATCCGAGTTCCACACGTAGGTCATCGACCGCTATGAATAATACGTTCGGCGGCTGTTTTCCCTTGCGTTCGCTGCCTAAAGCCGGCATGCAAATGGCGAAGGCTGCTAGGAGAGAAAGGGCAAGTATCTTTGGTGTTCTGTTTTGCATGAGCCATTACCGTCAAGAGGTGGTGATGTTCCAAAGGTACAAGGGAGAGTAATTTCCGGGGTATTCGCCATTTCGCAGGCGGCGACCGTTTCCATTACTGCCGGTGTTGGTTGCCGCAACTAACAGGCGATTGCCCTCGGGGTGGACAGCCAGAGAATGGCAGTTTGCCATGCGGGTATGGAGAAAGAAGGGGCGTTCCTCACCAGGTCGGTAGAAGAAGAATTTTCCGGTGCCTGGATTGCCGCTGGTAACTGCCATGACAAATCCGGATTCGTGGAAGGCGAAGTCGTAAACATAACCGTCGCCATTTCTACCTACGGTTAGCGTATGACGGCGCTCGCCCGACTCCCAGTCGAACAATAATATGGTAGGTGTCCCCTGAACATTGGCCCCTCGAGTGACTTGGCTGCCGGCACAGGCAAGCATAGTTCCCTCCGGGTTAAATACCAAGCGTCGAACACCGCCTACATCTTGCAGTCGGGATAGGGTGTAGAGGTTCTGGCAATTAAATGTTCGAGTTCGCCGACGTGTAGTGAGGTCCCACTGGTATACATTTCCTTTCAGGTCGCCCGAAACCAGAAACCGATTGTTGGGATGGAAAGCAACGCAGAATACATCTTCATTGTGCCCGGAAAACTCGTGAATGCGTTCACCGCTCATATTCCATAGACGGACTTTCTGATCCATACCGCAGGTGGCAAACCATTGGCCGTTGGTACTGATTGCCAAGTCTCGAATCCAACCATCGTGAGCTGAGGGGATAACCTGCAGAGGTCTCGGTTCCCGTTGGGCATAAGGCCAGATGCGGATTTCTCCCCACGAATCAGCAGTGAACAGGCGGCGGCGGTCCGGGTGGAAAGTTAATGCCTGAACCCAACCGTGGTGGCCGGACAGGTTGGGCATGGAGGTAAGTTCTTCCCGGCTGCTATCCCAACGCCGAACTGTGCCATCGTAAC
>CAZPPD010000785.1:0-3259 GCA_964588185.1 uncultured Alcaligenaceae bacterium
CGGAACAGCAGCTCCATGTCTTTTGCTGGGCCGGGGGTAAGGGTGGGGGGTCGTTGGAGTCGCCTTGGAGTGAGGGGACTTGGCGGATGTGGCTGAAGCGGCAGGCGGCAGAGCCGGTGGTGGAGGAGAAGAGTTTGGAGCGGAGTTTGTTGGAGTCCTCGTCCCGGGTGTGGAAATTGCCGGGGTTTGAGATTCGAGATTTCTCCGGGTGGTATGCGCTTACCGAAGAGTTTTCCGATGAGGCTTGGGATGAATTGTTTCCGTTTGCCGAAGGCCTCAGCCAACCTTTGGAAGAGGAATTTGCGGCGCGGGGCGGCTGCGAGTTTCTCGGCAAGGCTCCGTTTGCCTCTTGGCTATTCGCTCGGCTGACTTTTCTCGGCGTTACCTATGTGGAAGAAGATAATGAATTGGGTGGGTATCAGACGCAGTTTGTCGCCGTAAACGAAGATGATGGTGCGGAAGGATTGATATTGCTGGAAGCGGATAGCGGTCAGGTCGGCTTCTGGTTGCAGGCTCGGACTGAGGAGAGCTACAGCAGTCTGCGGCAACAAATCCTTGAGTTTCTGACCGAAGACATCAAGGCGGTTTAGCAGTGCGAGTTGGAGGTTTATGGTGCGGAAATTGATTTCACCAACACCTATGGGTGGAACGGTGAACACTTCCTGGGCGAGGGGAATGTGGGGGAATGATCTGCTGGGCTTTGTTGGAAAACCCCGTTGGGGTTTGAATTTTTTCGGGTGGGTTTTCCCAAGGTGCCGCCTTCGCGGCGAACTCTGGGATTTGTTGTTTAACGGCTTCGCCGCAATGAAGGTTCGTTTTCTCCGATTGAGGTCGCAGATTGCAACCCTCAAATTTGTCCCCATTTCAGGTCATTATAAAACCCACACACCGGAAACACCTTTCATTTCGTCCCCAAAGATCCCTGATTGTCATCCATCGTCATTCAATTTACCGTGTGCGGCTCTCAGCGGCTCTCATTGGCACGGGTTATACCTGGTTTTCCCTTTCTGGCAAGAATTCCACCGTCAACTGACGGGCTTTACGGTGATCAGGGTTCGGCAGGCCATTTGTTGAGTTGCGAGGAAGAATCTGCTTGCGATGGCCTTTTGCAGGAAGTACATTCAACTCTTAATCTCCTACCTAAATCGCCCGTTTCAGTTAGTGGATGGAACACTGATTCAAAACCTGTTTGTTTGATTTAACCCACCTGATTGAGGAGCACCCATGAAGCAAGGGATTCTAGTTTGTTTGGCTGTTTGTGTAGTGGCAATTTCCGCTCCGGCGGCTCGGGCCCAGTTTGGCGACATTTCCGATCTGAAGATTTTGAAGCCCGAAGATAAGGTGCATGTTAAAAAGGTGCCGCCACCCAAAGGAGCGATTGTGCTGTTTGATGGCAAGAGCCTGGATAAATGGCAGCGTTCTCGCGGTAAAGGCCCGGCCGGTTTTCAACTGGTCGATGGCGGTGCCATGCAAGTCACTCGCGGTAAAGGCGGCATAGTCACCAAGCAAAAATTCGGCGGCAATTTCAAATTACACGTGGAATTTCGGGTTCCCTATCAACCCAAAGCAAGGGGCCAAGGCCGAGGGAACAGTGGGGTCTATGTTCAAGGCCGCTACGAGGTACAGGTGCTGGACAGCTACGGCTTGAAAAGCAAGAACAATGATTGCGGCGGGATCTACAGTGAGGCCGCTCCTATGGTGAACGCTAGCAAAGCTCCGACCAACTGGCAGAGCTATGACATCCTTTTCCAAGCGCCCAAGTGCAAGAACGGCAAGAAAGTCGCCAATGCGGTGATGACCGTTTACCACAACGGTGTTAAGATCCATGACGAAGTCAGCATCCCCAAGAATAACACTACGGCGGGGTTGGGCGGCGACCCTTGTACTCCGGGGCCAATCTATTTGCAAGATCACGGCAATCCGGTTCAGTACCGGAATATCTGGCTGCTGCCGATGGGGAAATCCGAATAGTTCTTATTGTATCTGTTGAGCGAGTTCTTCTTGGAGAGCCGAGGAATGCTACGATCACTGCTGCCGGCGGTATTGGTTGCCGCCGGTTTTTTGCTGTTCCTAAATCCCGGTGAAGCAGGGCAAAAGAAACGGCCGCCTAATTTCATCATCATCTTTTGTGATGATCTTGGTTATGGGGACCTCGGCTGTTTTGGATCCAAGAAACACCGGACGCCAAACCTGGATGCCATGGCGAAGCATGGAATGCGCTTCACGAGTTTCTATTCCACCAGCGGTGTTTGTACGCCATCGCGGGCGAGCCTGATGACAGGTTGCTATCCGCGACGTGTAAATCTGCATGTGAACGAGAAGGGACGTCAGGTTTTGTTTCCCGGCAATGCGCGGGGAATCAACGCGGATGAGAATACCATCGCGGAATTGTTGAGGAACTTGGGCTACGCCACCGGTATCATCGGCAAATGGCATCTCGGCGATCAGCCCCCCTTTCTGCCGACTCGTCACGGTTTTGATTCTTACTTCGGCATTCCCTACTCGAACGACATGGGCCACTATTCCAAATTTTCACGCCGCGTCTATCCGCCGCTGCCACTCATGCGGGGAGAAAAAGTCATCGAGCAGGAACCCGATCAACGCTTGCTGACCAAGCGGTACACCGAGGAAGCCATCCGGTTTATCAAAAAGAATAAGGATCGGCCTTTCTTTCTTTACCTGCCTCACACCATGGTTCACAACCCGGTATATGCCAGCAAGCAATTTGCCGGCAAGTCGAAAAACGGCGGCTATGGGGATGCGACTGAGGAACTGGATTGGTCGACGGGGCAAATTCTGGCGGCACTCAAAAAAGCCAACCTTGACGAAAACACCATTGTGGTTTTTTCCTCCGACAACGGCGCGTCCAATCGCTGGGGTGGCAGCAATCATCCACTGCGTGGATTTAAAGCCAGCACTTGGGAAGGCGGCATGCGTGTTCCCATGATTGTTCGCTGGCCGGGGCAAATTCCTGCGGGAAAAACTTGTGCTGAAGTTACCTGCACCATGGATCTTCTTCCGACGTTTGTGAACCTGGCCGGGGGAGAAGTTCCCAAGGGGCGTGTCATCGATGGAAAGGATATTTGGCCGTTGATGTCCGGAACAAAAGGAGCCAAGTCCCCGCATGAAGCTTTTTATTGTTACCGGGGGCCAAACCTGCAAGCAGTGCGGAGCGGTCCTTGGATACTGTACTTTCCTCGCAAAATTGGCCGGGGCTATAGTGCGAAGACTTTGCCGATGCAGCTCTATCATCTAAAGA
>CAZPPD010000786.1:0-3258 GCA_964588185.1 uncultured Alcaligenaceae bacterium
GGATTGGTTTGGTCATCAGCGCCGTCTCGAAGTAGTTGCCAACGGAGGCAACTACCCCCTGCTTGGAGTCGGTTTACTTCTTGGGCTTGACCGGTGATAAATTATTCCTCTCAGGATTTGTCTTTGGGAAAAAGTTAGTTACTTACCTCTCCAGATTAATTGCATATCCTGCGACATTTATCGGAAACTCATAAAGTGTTTTCCCCGAAGTTACGTAGGCTGTTTTGTTGTCCGGGCCCCCGAAGGCAATATTGGTGATTAAATCCTCCGGGATTGGAATCCTGCCCAGCAGTTTTCCTTCCGGTGAGATCACATATACACCCGTCGTTACATCCAAAGTTTCCCCTTCACTGCGTTTTTTCCAGATTCCGGCGGTCACCCAGATATTTCCTTTGGAATCGACCTCCATACCATCGCCGCCGCGGCCTTTTCCGAAATCGAACAGAAGTCGCTGCGAATTTAGGGAGCCGTCTTTGCCTATCTTTAAGGCCCAGACTTTGCGGTTGCCGCCGACCTTGGGGTGGCTGTCCACCACGTAAAGAGTTTTGTTGTCCGGAGACAAGGCAATTCCGTTAGGTCGATGGATGTTCGGCTGGGTAAGAACGCGGGTCACTTCGCCATTCGGATCAATCCGGTAAACGGCTTCATCCTTCATTTCCATAGTGCTTCGGTCCGGATTGTACAACGGATCGGTAAACCATACCCGCCCTTGACGATCGACCGTGGCGTCATTGGGGCTGTTAAAACGCTTGCCTTGGTAGCGATCCGCCAACACGGTCACCTTTCCGGTGGACAAGTCCGTGCGAACCACACGTCTCCGGCCGCCGGGACCTAGTTCCCTACCTTCACAACTAATTAGCCGGCCTTTGCCGTCAAACGTGTTGCCGTTGGTGCGGCCGCTGTCTGCTCGAAAGACGGTAACCTTGCCGGAAGGGTCGCGCTTGAGGATGCGATTTCCCGCGATATCACTGAAATAAACATTTCCCTTGGCATCCACTGCCGGACCTTCCAGGAAACACACGAGAGAAGAAACTTCTGGTTTTGTTCCAGATTTCACCAAGCCTTCGGGCAAACCAATTTTGTGGAGAGGACTTTTATCCCCTGCTACCGATGGCGAAGATACTCCTACCAAAACGAATAGTGCGAAAATGAAATTGCAACGGACCATCTCTACCTCCAGATTTTTTGACCAGCCTAGTTGACATGGATAAAGTAGGGAAGACTGTCCTATCGGCGACTCTAAAGATGGAAGGAAGCTTGAGTGACCATGAGGGGGGAGTTAAAGGCTCTTTTTCCTTTTTGCCGGTCCCTTGATCAACCTGTCGGCTTCCTTAGCTACCGTTTGAGGTAAGGGCATTTGTTTAAACCTCAGAATTCCTCCCGGAAGGTTTTCCAATGTTTCTTCGCCTACGTGAAATTGATCGGAGATTGCCAGCAGGAAAGGGACCCTGGCATTTTGCTGCAATAGCTTGAGTTGTTGCTCCAGAGATGACCTCCGCCAGAAACCAAGGATGTCCAAGTAAACACTTTCCCCCGTGTCCTTGTGGGTTAGCTGGAAATCCGGAACCCAGAAGTGTTTGCCGAGGGGAAGGAGGTTTGTTTCCGCCGAGATTTCCCAGTGATCGATTTTCTTACGGAACAATTCCTGGAACATAGATACTTCTTGAGGAAGATACATTCCGGTATCGGCGTAATGAGAAGTCAATCCTGTGGCGGAATCCACGACAAACTGCTTGGGTTTGCGTTCCGCCCCCCAGAGCAAATCTGCGTTCAATTGGAAATCGCGGCACAAAAGTATTGCCGGGAAAAACAAGGCGAGCTGGAGCCCATATTTTTGCGTGGCCGAAAATAAGCTCAACGGACCATCTAATTTCAATTCGTATGAATCTTCGCCAACAGATTTCACTTCCCATAACAAGCGATGGAATTTGAGGCGGCGGAGAACCTGGCGATAGCGCTGAGGCGATTCTCCCCGGATAGTTACCACCACCGAAGTAGCCCGTAATAAGACCGCCTGAGCCAAGGCGACATTGTAGCGTTGGAGCAGGCGAACCGCACTGAGATCCTTAAACGACAGCAAGCGTTGTTCGCTGCGGAGATCCGCATAAAGGGAGAGTTCGATTTCTTCCGGAGTAAGGTCTTTTTCTTGAGCCACCTGAGCTATGGCCAGGGAACGGTCAAATTCGGCAGGCAGGTTTGTTGTGCCGGATTCCGTCTCCGGCCGCTCCCCGCTTTGCTTGCGAAGATCGGCAGCTTTTTGAAACACCAAGGCCCGCATTTCTTCAGGAGGGTAAGAACTGACCACGTTGAACTCGCACCGATCCTCCAGCAACTTGGCCAGCCCCTGGAAGATGAGTTGGTCCGGATGATCTCCAAATACGGAGCGGATTTCCTCCTCCATCTCGCCTCGGGATTTGTTGACCGAGGTGCGAAAGATCTCCAATAGCCGATCGGCCATTTCCACCAACGCGGCATCTTCCGTGTCCAAGTAACTGGGGTTAATGAAGTCCTTGGAAAATCGAATGCGAACTTGTTTTCCGGTAAGCATCCAACTTCCTATGCACTTGAGTCCGATTGAGTTGGTTCTTTACGAAAGCTCCGACTTATTAACCATACCCAAATGGCAATACAAGTTCCCCCCAGGATTGCCGACGGCCACCGGTCAAAAAATGCCAGGGCGTTGCCTTGCCCGGCGGTTACGTTTTGAATGAAGCGTTCTTCCAAAGGACCGCCGAGAATAATTCCCAGAACCACCGGCCCCAATGGGATTCGAGAGCGCTCGAGAAAAAAGCCCAGCAAGCCCATGACCAACATCACCCAGACATCGAAGTAACTGGAGTTGATAGCGTAGGCACCCAGGACGCAAAAAAGAAGAATGATGGGTAGGAGAACATTTCGCGGGATGCGAATTATGTAAATCCCGGCTTTGATCGCCAGAAAACCAATCGGTAAGAGGACCAAATTGGCCAGGATAAAGATCAGGTAAATGCTGTAAACCAGAGAGGCTTGGCTCTGGAAGATCTCCGGGCCGGGTTTGATGTTCTTCATCAACAACACGCCAATCACAATGGCAGTGACTGAATCCCCGGGAATGCCAAATACCAACGCGGGAATCCAGGAACCGGCTAAAGCAGAAGAATTCGCCGTCGTCGCATCTGCTACTTCGGGGAGCCCTTCTTCCTCGGGAAGCTTTTCTGAAGCCTTGGTTTTTCGGGACACGGCCAGAGAAACCCAGGCAGCAATGTCGGCTCCAGCTCC
>CAZPPD010000787.1:0-3255 GCA_964588185.1 uncultured Alcaligenaceae bacterium
ATTTTCTCCGGCGAATACGAGTTCGTCCCTGTTCAAGCAATCCCATGCTTGACCCTTTTTCCCGGCTGTTTCTATAATGCGAAGTGTTGCCATGATTCCTGTGATTTATATCTCGTTCGGACAACACGCTTCGCATGCTGGGAAAGAGAGGCTACCGTGCCGGTACAAATGGAATTAAAGAGAATTCAAATCAACGAAATTCTCGACCACCAAATGATCTTGCTGCGGGAAGTCGATGGAGACCGCAGCTTTCCCATCGTCATCGGCCTGTTTGAAGCCACCAGCATCGACCGCCGCGTCAAACGGCTCCCCTCGCCTCGGCCCCTCACTCATGATTTAATTGCCACCGCCGTGGAAAACCTGGGCGGCGAAATTCAAGACATCCTAATCACCGAACTCCGCGAACACACCTACTTTGCCAAATTGCGTATCCGCCAGGAGGGCGAACTGATTGAAATCGATTGCCGGCCCAGTGATGCCATTGCCTTGGCCGTCACTGCCCGCGTTCCCATCTTTGTGAATGAAGAAGTATTGAACGAAGCTTGCGAAGATTAATGCCGTCACTTTACGCTTTCCCGCCCGGTCGTACTTTTTTGCCTGACTTTCTACAATATAAGAAACTGGAACTGATCAATCATTGAGGCACCTATGGACCGTCCCACTACTCTCGGAGACTTACGAGCCAGCGGATACAAAATCCTAACCGTCAAAGAAGAGATGCGAAAAAATCTCATCTCGAAACTTCGCTCCCAAGAACCTCTGTTTCCGGGAATTATCGGCTACGAAGATACCGTTATCCCGCAAATCCAAAACGCCATTCTCTCCAAGCACGACATGTTATTTCTGGGTCTTCGCGGGCAGGCCAAAACCCGCATGCTTCGGCAGCTCGTCAATCTACTGGATGATGCGATTCCGATTATCGCCGGTAGCGAGACGCAAGATAATCCCTTCCACCCCATTAGCAGTTACGGCCGCTTAACCGTTGCCGAGAAGGGCGATGCCACTCCAATTGAATGGATTGGCCGCGACCGCCGCTTCCACGAAAAACTGGCGACGCCCGATGTAACCATCGCCGACCTTATCGGTGAAATAGACATGATCAAGCACGCCGAAGGCCGCTATCTATCCAGCGAACAGACGATGCACTTCGGCCTGATTCCCCGCACCAATCGCGGCATCTTCTGTATGAATGAACTCCCAGACCTGAGCCCCAAAATCCAAGTCGGCCTTTTCAATGTGTTAGAAGAGCGAGACATCCAGATTCGCGGTTACCCGATACGCCTCGACCTGGACTTATGCCTTGTTTTCAGCGCCAACCCCGAAGACTACACCAACCGGGGCCGCATTGTGACTCCCCTCAAGGACCGCATCGGCAGCGTCATCCGCACGCACTATCCGCTGACACGGGAAGCCGGCATCTCCATTACCGATGCCAATGCCTGGGTTCGCCGGGGAGATTCGGTTCAAGTCCTGTTCCCTTATTTCATGAAAGAAATCCTTGAAGAAACTGCTCGCCTGGCTCGAAACAACCCGGCTATTAACCAACAATCCGGCGTCAGCGTCCGCATGTCCATCGCCAACTGCGAAAACATGGTCAGCAACTCCGAACGCCGAGGCCTAATGTTAGGAGAAGAAGTCGTTGTGCCCCGGATAAGCGACATGGCCAACCTCAGTGCTAGTGCCCGCGGCAAATTGGAACTCACACTGACCGAGGACGAAGGAGCCGAAGACCGCGTCTTCGACAAGTTAGTAGGCGAAGCGGTAAAGAACATCTTCGAAAACCATTTCCACGTCAAGAAGTTCCGCCCATTGATCGAGTGGTTCGAAAACGGAGAAGTGCTATCGACCGGAGACAACATCTCCTCCAAGGAGTATGTCGAGCGTATGAGAAAGATCCCCGTCCTTCTCAAGGAAGCTGAATCCTTCATCGAAAAGTCGGTACCCGAAATTCCTGCCCAAGCCAAGGATGCCTTAACAGCTAGTGCAGCCGAATTTATCCTCGAAGGACTACACGTCAGCAATCGCCTCAATAAGAAACGCCAGGATGGCAAATCCGAATTTACCCGATAGGCATATCCCACAATTTCCTTTCGTAGATCGTAGACGGTGAATCACCGATAACAGCGTCAGTTGTCAACTGACGGAGAAATCGGTGAAGAATTGGAACCGGTGGGTGCACCGTCGCAGAATGGGCATTCTCCGAAAAAGAAACGCTGAGATCGCCGAGAAACGCAGAGATAGTATTAGGTGAGCATTATATTGTGGGTTGTAATTGCCGAGCGGGAGAGGCTCGGGATGTCCGGGGGGCGGATGTCTAGGGAATTTCGAAGATTGGGAGGTTGGGGGTTCCCGTCATCTCTAAAGTCATGGTCAGAGCTGCCAACAAACTGAGAATAAGTCGTTTCGGGTTCTTTGGATTAGTCCTCCTTACCTGATATGTTTGTCAATCCATTCCAAAAGGTCTTTTATGAATACATCAGGTTCGTGTTCAAACTCTAAAGTATGGTGGGAATCCGGATACTCGATGATGGTTTTATCCTTGGTTGCAAATCGTTCCACGTATCTCCGAGTGCGTTGATTGTCGATGATTCGGTCCTTTCCCGTTAGCATCAACAAAACGGGGATTTGAATCCATTTGGGTACGAATCGGAGGTAGGCATCTAAGCGAGCACTTTCGAGGAGCAGCCGGGCAGGTCCCCGTTTTAGGGATAAAGGGTCATTTTCGAGGAACTCCAGCCAACGGGGATTGGCAGTGAACAAGGTCGGATCATTCAATGGGATTTCGAAATATTTGGTGGGCTTGCGAATTCGCGACCACAGAATTGTCAGGCGTGTCAATAAGCTTGGCCGCACCTTTGGACAAATACCCGGACAAAGCAGAGCCAGGGCGTCTGTTAAGCCCGGATGTCTTTTTTGCAGAGCTGCTGCAAGTTTCCCGCCCCAGGAAACGGCAAGAAGAATCACTGGAATGGAGGTGGTCTTCAAGGGATAGAGAAACTCGGCGATGTCATCAATTAGCCGGCGAAAACCAGGAGCATCCCCTCGATTTTCATTGTTCATGCCGCTGCCGCGGCGATCAAGAAAGGAAACACAATATCCTGCATCCGCCACTTTGGTACAGGAATATTCATACCAACCGGAATGACTTTGGATTCCATGCAAGTAAACTATGTTGGCTCGGGGTTCTTGTTCGGAGGAATATTTCCGATAGCGGAACTTATACCAAACCGACGCAGTAAACTCATCGATCGAGTA
>CAZPPD010000788.1:0-3252 GCA_964588185.1 uncultured Alcaligenaceae bacterium
GTAGCTGCGGCGCAGCATGGGATCTAGTTCTTCTTCCATCAAGTTGATGACTGTGCGAAACTAATATTTCTTCAGGGCATATTCGAAGCCTTTAGCCGTCATTCGACCGCTCCGGTAAAACTTACCGGCGGCGATGGGCCGGAGGCGCCTGGTTTCCACATAAACAATGCGCATATACAACAAGGGGAGTCCAACCACGGCTGCGAGGATTCCCAGACCTAAGGTCCAGCGCAACACAAGCTGAAATGAAAATGGCTTCCGTTCCATCCTATTCCTCGGTTCCAGGGAAGGCGGTAAAGATAATTGTCAGCTGAAATCATGGCACTTCTCAGAATTTTTCGCAACCCGAGATTGGATGATGGAAGTTAAAAAGAAGTGATGGCGTAGCGACGAGTGGAGAATACCTCTTTTTAAGTATACTGAAGCGCACTTAAGGTTTAAGTAGGATGATCCTTCCTGAGCGCTTGTTCGTGTAGAAAGCCCCCCGGCAGAGAAGACAAGGCAGCCCCTAATAAAACAACAGCGCCGGACAACACAATGATGGCACGGTGAATCATTTTCAGCCGGATCCCCTTAGATTCTGACTTTCGTTAGGATGGTTTGCATTACCTCAATGGGGAAGCTTATCAACCGGAATCTCATTTGTTATAGTAACCTCAAGCCATAAACCGTTGTCATTTCTTCGAAAAAGGCTTAGCTATGTTTCCCACTTTGGAATCTCGGACGGACATCCTCAAGATGTTGGATGATTTAACCCAAAATCGAAAGATCATCCTGGAACGCTGTAAAGATCTGACTCCGCAACAACTTCGAGATCCGGTTTATCCCGGGACCTGGTCGGTGCTGGAAAATCTGGCTCACTTGGCTTGGGCGGAAGCTTTTATGCTGGCGTGGATTTTGGAGCGGCCCAATTCCTTGACCCGAGAGGATTGGCCCCCTGAACCCGAACGATCGCTGGAGTCGATCCTGACCTCGCTCGATGAAGCCCATGCCTCTGTGATTGCTTTTGTGAAAGGATCTCCGGAAGAAGTGTTAAAGGAAAGATGCCAGTACGTACCGCACCGGGGGGAGCAAACGGTAGGTGGATTGCTTTATCATCTCGTGGAACACGAAATCGGCCACAGGACTTTTATCCTGCACAAACTGAACAAGTTGACGCAAAAAACCAAAAGTTGATCCGGCATGTCTCTATTCCTTTTATCCGGAATGTATAATACTGAAACTACATTTTCTATCGGGATTTTCTCGGAACTATAAGAACTCTTTCCGCTTCCAAGAAAGTGCCAAAGGAGCCAAGGGCGGGACCATGATCAGTTCCCGGAACGGTGTGATATAACGGTCAAAAGTGAAAATAATTAAAGATGATCAATTTTGTTGTGATCCAGGCGAAGGTGTAGGGAATGCAGTACACGGTCGAGAATATTAGTGGTTTGCTGATTCGCAGTAAGCTGCTATCCCCGGAAGAAGTACAGAAAGTGTACGAGCATTGGCAAAAGGAAGGCAAAGAACATTTGCGCAGCACCCCCCATTTCCTGAAGTGGATGGTCAACAATAAATATGTGACCGAATATCAGGCAACTTTGATTTCCCGGGGCCAAGCGGATGATTTTTTCTTGGGGCCCTATAAAATCCTTGACCGATTGGGCAAAGGCCGCATGGCGGGCGTCTACAGAGCCACCCATAAGCTGGGGCAGATTGTGGCCATCAAGGTTCTGCCGCCTTCCAAAGCGAAAGATCCTCAGTTGCTCGGCCGCTTTCAACGCGAAGCCCGCTTGTCCATGAAATTAAAACATCCCAATGTCGTCCGGTCTTTCCAGGTGGGAGAAGGCAAGGGGCTGCATTACCTGGTCATGGAATATTTGGATGGGGAGACGTTAGAGGATGTCCTCAAAAGGCGCAAAAAGTTACCTCCCAATGAAGCAGTCCGCCTGATCTATCAGGCTTTGGAAGGACTGCAGCATATCCATGAAAACAATTTCATTCATCGTGACCTTAAGCCCGCCAACTTGATGTTGGTCCCCCCTTCGCCGAAATCTCCCGATACAACCTTGCAGGCGACTGTAAAAATCTTGGACATTGGCTTGGGGCGAGAAATGTTTGACGAATCGGCTCAAAGTGCGGTGAAAGATATCGAGCTGACAGGGGAAGGAGTCATTCTGGGTACTCCCGATTACTTGGCACCCGAACAGGCCCGCGACCCGCGCAAGATTGATATCACTGCGGATATTTACAGTCTCGGCTGTGTGCTGTATCACTGCTTGGCGGGGCGACCGCCATTTCCGGATACCAATGTCATCAATCAAATGGTTCGCCATGCCACTGAAACTCCGCGCCCGCTCAAGGACTTCTCGCCGGATATTCCCGATGGAGTCCAGCAGATCATGAACTGGATGTTGGCAAAGGATTCCAAGAAACGCTACCAAACTCCGGAACGAGCCGCTCAAGCACTTCAGGTTTATATGGTCGCCGGAGCAGAAGTGAAGCCGATTGAAGCGGCCCCGCAGATGAAGAAGTATCTCACCTGGTTGGAAGTGGACGACAAAGGCGAGCAAAAGGAAAGGTCCCGCAGCCGGGAAAAAACCAAACGCAAATCCAAGCTAAAATCCAAACTGAAGAAACTAAAAAAGGAAAAAGAACGCCTGGAAGCCATGGCTCAGCAGAGTGGCGGTGCCCCCAAAGCCATCCCCATGGAAGCGGAGGGCATGGTCGATGTGGAGCTGGTTAACGTGCCGGGATCGGGGAACCGTTCCTTTCCCAGTTTAATCTCCAAGATTACTTCGCGGGATTGGATATTGTTGGGAGTCGGGGCCGGGGCGGTGGTGCTTGCGGTTCTGGCTGGGATGTTTCTGGCCCAAATCTTTGGGAACTAACTTATGCTGCTGCGCGGCCGCCATTTCGAGACCAATGAGTTGATCGATGCCCGTTGCCAGGATGGCCGGATTACTTCCATTCGTCCGGCAGGTAAGGAACCAGCCGATTCTCAAGCTCAATGGATTGCTCCTTCCTTTTTTGATCTGCAGATCAACGGCTGTAAAGGATTCGGGTTCAGCTCGGAAAGCATTACCGGCGAGCAAATTCGTGAAATCGTCCTGGAATGCCGCAGGCATGGCATTGGCCAATTTTGCCCTACTTTGGTGACGAATTCCTATGAGGCCCTTCACCATGGGATGACCATGCTTCGCCAGGCCATGGATTCGGATCTCGCTTCCGCCATGCCTTTTATTCATCTGGAAGGCCCTTACATATCTCCCG
>CAZPPD010000789.1:0-3251 GCA_964588185.1 uncultured Alcaligenaceae bacterium
TCGCCGCTCAGAAATTTATCGCTTCCTTGTCCAAAGAGCTAAAAGCCAAGGCCCTGTTGAAATTTGACAGCAAAGAACGCACCAATTGGCACTTCATTCCCATGCAAAATCGAGTGACCCGTGAACCCACCCGGAAAGGGCTCCCTCTTTCAGAGATGACGACTCCTCAACAAAAGCTGGCCTTGGAATTGCTGGCAACCGGGACGAGCAAGAGTGGGAAGGCCAAAGCCAAGACCATTATGGCATTGGAGAGCATGTTGTATTGGCTGGAAAAAGGCAAAGGCTCAATTCGCGACCCCGAATGGTATTTTGTGGCCATTTTTGGTACGCCGAGCAAGACCGGCAAGTGGGGCTGGCGATTGGAAGGCCATCACTTGTCGCTGAACTATACTATTGAGGGCGGCAAGGTAATTTCTTCGACCCCGGCCTTTTTTGGAGCCAATCCGGCAGTGGTTAAGTCCGTCACCGGGGTGAGCATTGAAACCTTGCCCGATGCCGAGAATATGGCCCGCCATTTGTTTTTGTCTCTGGATGCCGGCCAAAAGAAAACCGCTCACAAGGAGAAACATTTCAAAGAACCGTTACAAGGTTCTGCCTTTGCCAAAGTCGGCAAGCCTCAAGGATTGCCCGCCTCCAAAATGAATGAAAAACAACGGAAAGTGCTTCTTCGGCTGATCCATTCTTATGCCAAACGTATGCCGGCAGATATCGCCAGAGATGAGCTGAAACGAGTCAAGGAGGGCGGCATTGATAACATCCATTTTGCTTGGACCGGCAGTGGCAAAATCAGCCAGCCCCACACTTACCGAATTCAAGGGCCGGCTTTTGTGATTGAATTCCTGAACACTCAGCCCGACCCCGCCGGAAATGGGGCCAACCACATCCATAGCGTGTGGCGAAGAATTGAAGGTGATTTTGGAGTGAAGAATTGACCCAAGGAATGACCTTGTTTCCGGAAATCAATGCCTCTTCCTTTTCGGAGGGAGAGGCATTTCCATTTCTTCCCGGCTTTCCGAAAATAACTCGGTCGCGTTAAACCATTCGAGAGGACCAAGGTGAACGGCGATACCCGGATAGCCCGGTTGGTGTTAATCATTTTGCTGGCGATATTCGCCATTACTTCATTTGTAGTGCTCAAAGCCCGGTTTGAAACCGGTTTGAATATGCCGGAGTATTCCATTTATTCCAACGCCGACAATGGCTTGTACCGGGCGGCATATGTCCTGAAACAATTAGGCTTCTCTCCGGTTGGTCTATCCCGCCCCATCCAAAACACTAAGCGATCCGGTCTCCTTATCGTGGTGGAACCGCAAAGCAGCAACCTTTTTATCGGCCAATATCCGGGTTTGGGTTCCAATGATGCCAAAGGTATGTTGGATTGGGTTGCGGAGGGAAATACCTTGGTAATGGTAGCCCGTAACGGTAATAGCTTGCACGACCAGCTAAATGTCATGATTTCCGGTGATTTCGACGGGGCCGAAGCAGAAGAGCTTTACTTTGCCCAAACAAGTGAGATTGGCGGTTACACCGAACCCATCAGTGAGAACACCCTACAAGTCTTGAATATCGGGGTCGAGGGAAAAGATACGGTTCGAGGCGACAAAGGAATTCCGCTTTGGTCGGTAGGAAAAACTCCCGGGGCTTGGTTGGTGCCGCATGGAAAAGGCCGGGTGTTGTTCATTGCCGACCCGTCTGTGTGGACCCACCGCGGGTTGCTTCGCAATGACAATGTTTTGTTACTCAACAATATCGCCAGGATGGATTCTGTGAATGGTCGGGTTCTCTTCGACGAGTACCATCATGGTATTCGCTCGGGCGGCGGTTTTTTGGGGTATCTTCGTTACCATAATCTCCATTGGATCTTCGCGCAGATCTTAATTCTCGTTGGCGTGGCGATTTGGGCTCAGGCTATCCGATTAGGGCCGGCGATTCCCATCCCGGTTTCCAGGAAAGAAGATGCCGTGGATTATGCTTCCGCCGTAGCTAGAATTTACCAGCGAGCGGGCCTGTTACACATAATGGCGGACCATATTGTTCGGGATTTTCTGGAGGGCTTGACCCGGCACTTAAGGCTTGCCCGCCAATCGGGCCGAGGAGAAATTCTGAATACCTGGAAAAAGCGTCATGATGTCGAGTCAACCAAAGAACTAATGTTCCTGTTGGATACAGCGGACGAATTGCGAAATCCCCCTGGCGGAATAAAACCAAACAAGAGGGCTTTGTTGGAGTGGGCGAAAACCTTTGATGAGTTCCTGCAAAGGGCAAGGCAACTGTAAAGGTAGCCGGAATTCAGTCGGTATAAACGAGACGAGGTGAAGGTTGCAAACTGAAGCTAGCGGAGCAGTGGCAAATGTGGTCGATTTCTTACGCACTCGAGCGGAACGAGTCGTTGTGGGCCAGGGAGAAAACCTGGAATCTCTGATGTTGGCTCTCATTTGTGGCGGCCATGTCCTTTTGGAAGGCGTCCCGGGAACCGCCAAGACACTAATGGCTCGCACAATCGCCAGCCTGCTGTCCATCGATTGCAAACGGGTTCAGTTTACTCCTGATTTGATGCCCTCGGATATTTTGGGGACCAATGTCTTCAACATGCAGACCAGCCAGTTTGAGTTTCGCTCCGGGCCGATCTTCACGGATCTACTGATTGCGGACGAAATCAACCGAACCCCGCCAAAAACACAATCCGCCCTTCTCGAAGTGATGGAAGAACGAACGGTAACTGTAGATGGGGTCAGCCATTCGTTAGGGGATCTCTTTACGGTAGTCGCCACCCAAAACCCGATCGAATATGAAGGCACCTACCGCCTGCCGGAGGCTCAATTGGACCGGTTCCTGTTGAAATTGATTGTCACTTACCCGCCTCCCGAGGAAGAAGACCGGATTCTGCAACTCTACAGCGGCAAAGGCGGGCTGGGACATCCCATGGAAAAGTTGAAGGCGGAAAACCAATTAGGAGTTCCGGTGGATAACGAGACCTTGAGTTCCCGGTCGGTGCTTTCCGCCCGGCAAGCGATGGCATCGGTGCTTTCCAAACCGGAAATTGCCGCCTATATCGGCAAGATCGTTCGCATGACCCGGGACCACGACAAAGTCCTTATGGGAGCAAGCTCCCGGGCGGCAGTCCACTTGCTCCAAGCTTCCAAAGCACGTGCTCTGATGAGCGGGAGAACATTTGTGATCCCGGATGATGTAAAACGTGTTTGCCGGCCGGTACTTCGCCACCGCATTACCCTGCAACCGGACGCGTATAT
>CAZPPD010000790.1:0-3250 GCA_964588185.1 uncultured Alcaligenaceae bacterium
TTTTGGTTAGCCCCAAAAAGAGAGTATAAATAGGTTTCCCATGCTTCTTTTTCCAGGTTAGCGGGCTTTCCATTGCCATTGTATTTTGCCTGACCATACACATCGCAAAAATCGTTAAAAGCCTTGTGAAAGTAAGGATAGATGGATTTAAAGGATTGCTTTTGGGGAGTGGTTTGGCGGCTGATTTTTACCCAGGTTTGGGGCCAACCGGGATATTTTTTTACTTGGCAATTGGGAAAACGGCTTTGGAATGTTTCATAGTTCAGCAAGCGATTCTTTTTTTGCGACTTTTCGTTTTTATATCCAAACCAGACTTCGCCCTCCTCTGCCATATCCTCCAACAGGGAAGATATCCAGGAGCAGGTAAAATCGTTGTTATATCCCGCTGGAAAATCCGGCATGATAACTGCGCAATGAAAATCTTTTGTCAGAGGCACAAAAAGATTGGCATGATTATCCGGATCTGAGGAAGGAAGCCGATTCCGTCCCATTACCGAAAAATAATAGGACTCATTGGCATTGATTTTTTTCTTGCCCCCAACTTTGCCCAAAGAAAGAGATGTTTCACTGGTGAAATTATTGGGAACATAAATGGCCATCCTAGCCATCAGCTCTTCTCCAATTCCATTGGTATATTCAATTGCAGAAGGGATTTGAAATCGTATTCGTATGAGGCTCAAGCAAGCTGATTTTTGTCCAACCGGGTGTTTTGGTCAAGGGGAATCATGGGCCTATGGATTCGCCTTTTTTAGCTAGCCTTGCTTTAATAAGTTCCCAAATAATTTATCTAATTTCCTTAAGTAATCTAAACCTCTTTTGGTCTACTTGAATTCCCCGAACTCCTTTGAATTGGTCATAGGTTTTTTGCATATCCGGGATATCGTCAAAAAATCCAACTATATAAGCATTACCAAACTGCTTTCCCTTTTTGATGGACTTGCCATATAGTTCCTGGATGAAGCACACGTAATTTCGCTGATGACACCATGCTTCCGAGACAGCAGCCGGATCCAAAGTCATACCCGCCAACCACGGTCCGGGTTTGTTATTAACCACAACCTGGTAGGCACGGATCATGCGCTCGGGAATGGAACCTTCTTTCCTCTGGTACAAATAACGCTCATCCGGAGCAAAATTCTTGGAGAATGCAGAAGATGGGATAGTGCCATGATAGCTTAGGTAAATGCGGGCAAAGGAATCCCCCTTCTTGTGACGAATATGACCGGGCATATCGATTCGATAAAAGACATTCTCCAAATCATTATTACTCGTGATTCGTTCGCTGCTAATCACATATCGGACCTTGGGCTGAAAAACGATTGTTTGTTCCCACAAAGAACCCGACTTCAAACCAGGTTTCGCCTTGGTAAAGCGAAATTGCATAGTGACTGCCACAAAGTTAGGCCCCCGAATAATTTTTGGTTTGAGTTCCTTGGCTTGAGTACAAATTTGCGGACCTTCGATGTAATGTTTGGGTAAGTTGCCATGGACCTTGGGATCCCGAATATAGCCATCATCCCTCCACCCGGGACCGAGCAGAAAATCCATTATGTGAACACCAAAGCCGGCATCTCTTGCACCGGTTTTCTTATCCAGGAAAGTGTTCCGATAGATTCCACTCACATAACCCCGCTTGCGGATGCGGGCTTGAAGGGCATCGGTGTCAATTTGAATGTAATCCTTGGTTTCTTGAACTCGGATTTTACTTTTTCCATCCGGTTGAGCACAAAGGGGGTAAACGGGCAGAATGTATAATCCGAGAAAGGCCGGGATGAAGATTTTCATTTTTTGAATCCAAAATGGGCCAGAGAATCGAGAAAAACTCTATGGTAGACAGGAAAAACCAATCCTTGAAACAATTTTTTTTGTTGATTATTGCTGGCCAGTCGAGTTGATTCAGTTTATCGACAATTATTTCGTTAACGCGGGAGCTTTAGACATGAAAATAAAAAAATCACTCAATCTCTTAGTTGCCTTGGTCTTGCTATTGGCGGCCCCAGTCTTGGCCATCGCCAACCAAAACCCAAAAAAGAAGCCGCCAAATATCGTCCTCATTTTTGTGGATGACATGGGCTACGCCGACCTAAGCTGCTTTGGGAACAAGGTAACCAAGACTCCCAATCTCGATCAGATGGCGGAAGAAGGAATGCGATTCACGGATTTTTACGTGACCCAGGCAGTCTGCTCCGCCTCGCGGGCGGCTATCCTGACTGGCTGTTATTCCAACCGGGTTAGTATTATGGGGGCCTTGGGGCCGCGCACCAAGCATGGCCTCGGACGCCAAGAAGTCACAATCGCGGAGTTGGTGAGAACACTGGGCTATGCCACGGCTATCTTCGGCAAATGGCATCTGGGCCACTTACCGCAACACCTGCCGGCCAATCATGGCTTCGATGAATACTTTGGTTTGCCCTACTCAAACGATATGTGGCCTTTCCATCCCACCAACAAAAGTTTTCCCCCGCTCCCCTACATCCAGCAGAAGAAAATCCTGGGCTATAATCCCGATCAGACCAAACTAACCACGTGGTACACAGAAAAAGCGGTGGATTTCATCAATCGGAAAAAAGATCAGCCTTTCTTCCTTTACCTGGCCCATAGCATGCCCCATGTGCCGCTCTTTGTATCTGATCGCTATAAAGGCAAGTCCGAACAGGGACTCTACGGAGACGTCCTCATGGAAATCGACTGGTCGGTGGGCCAAGTTTTGCAGACCCTGAAAAAGAACGGCATCGATGACAACACCATCGTTATCTTCACCTCCGACAATGGCCCCTGGCTGTCCTACGGAACGCATGGGGGGTCAGCCGGTCCCCTGCGCGAAGGGAAGGGCACCAGTTGGGAAGGCGGTGTTCGCGTTCCCTGTATCATGCGCTGGCCTGGGCATATTCCTGCTGGTCGTGACTGCACGGAACCGGCAATGACCATTGATATTCTTCCCACGGTTGCCAAGATTACCGGAGCGAAACTGCCCAAGCATAAGATTGACGGGAAAAATATATGGCCTTTAGCAGCAGGTAAGAAAGGGGCGAAAAGTCCTCAGGAAGCCTACTTTTTCTGGTGGGGCCGGCACTTGCAGGCCGTCCGCCACGGCAAATGGAAATTACATTTTCCGCATGGTTATCGAACACTAGCAGGCCGAAAAGGCGGAACCAACGGCAGGCCGGTCCCCTACAAACAGGGAAAGACCGGGCTCGCTTTGTTCAATCTGGAACAGGACATCGGGGAATCCAAAAATGTATTGGAGCAA
>CAZPPD010000791.1:0-3249 GCA_964588185.1 uncultured Alcaligenaceae bacterium
TACTAACATCAAATCGTAGGCTAAGCGATGTCGGTGATTTTTGGCATAATAGGTCGCCCACTCTCCGAATGGATTCGGCTGGAGGGACTTATGCTTTGGGCTGATTACTTCGTCGATACAACCATCAATTTGAGGGAGATATGTTTTATACATTATAGAATTTAGATTGAGCCATATTATTACTAGACTAACTTATATTTCGAAAAAAGTGAGGTCCTATTTTGGTCCGTATCTTTCAGGTTTGGATTTATTATTTCGAAATTGCGTAAATTTAAAGAGACTCAAAGTAAAGTATGCGGGTAAGAAAAGCAGCATCTCTTCGCACTTCATCCTCAGGCGTGCTTTCCAGTCCATTTCTTCCGCCCAGTGGGTTTGTTTGATATCGATTGTTGCCCGAATCGTATCATAAAGCTTGGTAGATTTTAACCCGCCGCCATGGATTCGGTATCTTGTAAGCGGTTCGGGAATAGTATCGAAGGCAACTCCGGCTTTTGCCAAACGGCACCATAAATCGTAGTCGGAACAGACGACATATTTTTGATAAGTGTACCCCCCTATTTGTTGGAAAGGCTCTTTGCGAATCATTGCCGATGGTTGGGCTACCGGATTAAAATAGGGCATCGATTTTAATAGGTTGCCTTTGCCGGTCGGATAAACGCGATAGCCTTGCAAGTCTCCGTTTCCATTCATCAAATTGATATAGGTGCCGACAACCCCTATATCTGGATTCTCATTCAGAAATAGAACTTGCTTAGCAATACGGTCAGGTTCGGCTATGTCATCGCCGTCCAATAAGGCAACAAGTTTGGCTCGGGATTCCTGGATACTGCGGTTGCGTTGTTGGATAAGGCTGGTTCTATGCGGATTAATGAAGTAACGAATCCTTGGGTCCTTGAAATCGGATAATAATTCTTGGCCGGATACTTCTGAAGGATCTTCAATAATAACCAATTCGAGATTATGGAAAGTTTGAGAAAGTACACTCTCCACGGCTTGCCGAAAATATACAGGATGGGGCTTCCAAATCGGCATGGCCACCGAAACTACTGGAGCAGGGGATGTTGACATCAAGAATCCTCATTTATTTCTACACTACCAATTCCTGTAAAGTATAGCTTACACTCTTTGGAAGTAGTCGATTTCCCGACCAAAAAAAACAATATAATCGTACAAATGAAAATATCTTTCGCTTTATTTCGCTCTCTTATCGAACGGTGGTTGCTTCTGTGGCTTTGCTTGGGAAGTGTGATGGCCTTTTATTGGCCCAGAATTTCCATCACAGTTGATCCTTTTTTGGCCGGTACTTCGAGTTTGCCTTATATCCTGGCGATTATCATGTTTTCTTTGGGGTGTTTGCTGCCGCCGGAAGAGGTGAAAAAGGTTTGGTTTCACTGGCCCACTGTAGTGGGCGGCACGGCTTTGCAATATTCGGTGATGCCGATTTTTGCCATAACATTTGCCGTTCTATTTCCGGTGAGTGAAGAAACCTTCGTCGGTTTGCTAATGGTGGGGTGTGTGCCGGGGGCAATGGCATCCAACGTGTTGACCCTGAAAGCGGGGGGGAATGTCAGTTATTCGGTGAGTTTGACTACTGTGGCCACAATCCTGTCTCCGCTAGTGGTACCAACTATTCTCTATTTGTTACTGCAAAATCAAGAAGATATTATTTCACCCAATCCCCTTGGTATGTGTCAAACGCTGCTGCTAACGGTTGTCATTCCGGTAATTTCAGGATTCGTATTGTGTCGCTTTTGGAAACGTTTTGCAAAGGTAATGGCCCTTATTGGTTCTCTCCTGGCCAACCTCCTAATTCTGTGGGTCATTTGGGTTGTCGTTGCCAACAATCGCGACCGGTTGAGTCAATCGACCCTTGGTTTGATTGGCATCTTGTTGGCGATAAACCTGCTTGGCTTTTTTGCGGGCTATTTTGGCGGTTGGGGGATGGGCTTGGACGAGCGGCGGCGGCGGGCATTGACCATCGAAATCGGCATGCAGAATGCGGGACTAGGGGCTATATTGGCTCTGCAATTCTTCGGCGACCGGCCGGCAACGGCCATTCCGCCTGCGGTTTATATGTTTGGTTGTATGTTGACCGGAACCGTCTTGGCTAGTTGGTGGGCTGCAAACCCAAGCTCAGACAGGGCGAATGAAAGCCGGGATAATAATAGGGCATGATAGATGGTGCTTGGAATGTATTTTATTTTTTCCGTTATAATTTGTTGATTTCCCCGGTAATTATCTTGTGACAACAAAGTAAATACAAAATCGAAAGGGGAATCAAATGGTAATGGTTTGGACCTATGGCGTTTACTTGGTGATCAGTTTGGCTTTGACCGTTTGGGTTGGAAATACACTGTTTAAGAAGGGACGTGTGTTTTTGTTGGAACGATTTGGCGAAAAAGCGGACTTGGCGGACTCTGTAAATCATCTGTTGGTGGTTGGCTTTTACCTGATCAATTTCGGTTACGTTTGCTTAGCCTTGCGATATGGCGGCCAGGCGGCGGGAACTCAAGAAGCAATCGAATATTTGAGCACGAAAATCGGCATCGTGTTAATGGTCCTGGGCGTCATGCATTTCTTTAACCTGTTGATTCTTTCCAAACTGCGCAAAACGCCGAAAGACACCACGCGAAACATTCCAGCAGTTCATCCCTTGCCGCCTCAACCGGAATATTCACACCGCCATCGTCTGTAAGCTTTAAAGGCCGACCTGAGAAAAACCTGGGGAGCAAATGATGCCCCGGGTTTTTTTGTTTGGATACTGCGATTAAAGAACGGAACTTTTTCTTTTAGGCCTGTTCGTTTGCTTGAAAACTAATCTTTCGATGAGTCCCATCGCAAAGCGGTTTTCGATTGGAGGCACCACACCGGCATAAGGCGATATTTCCTTTTTCTCCGGGAAGGGAAAATTCATTGCCCAAGTGATCAGTAACTTTTACCGGGCCGGTTACCACTAGTGGCCCGTTCTCGCGGCAACGGATTACTACCTCTTCTGCCATTTCAGATCCCCAATAACCAATTAGAGTTGCTCCTCAGAACAAAAAAAACGGTGCCCTATCCATTTTATAGGAAAGGACACCGGTGAAGTCCGAGGTTCTTTCTTCCGGTTAGTCGAAGTCATGTCGGGCATCGGTAGGATAGTCGGCAAAGTAGAAGGACAGTTCTCTCGCCATGCGGTTAACAAAGTCAGCCCGGAATATCCCGACACTTTTGGAGTCTGCCGGGATTGGCCCGCGGCTTTACGGGTAT
>CAZPPD010000792.1:0-3244 GCA_964588185.1 uncultured Alcaligenaceae bacterium
GCATAGAAAAACGAAGCCGTTTCAGCTGCGCCAGTTTGTCAAGAAAATGGAAAATTGCTTTGAACGGTTACGAGAGAATAAAGTGAGTTTAATAATGCGGTACGTACAAGTAATATTAATATTTAACTTTATAACATTAATAACAAACAACATAGTTCTTGCTGAATTTAGGGCGCAAAATTTAAATGAGCCTAATGGCAATGAGAAAAACAAATTTATTAATTTATTAGGCTCCCTTCGATTTCGTTCCCAAGATAGCTTAATCTCATTTGATGTTTCACATGATGGCAAATTTGTTTCTGCCGCCTCCACAAATAAGCAGGTGCACACCAAACGATAATTTCTATTAAGGTCCTGAATCATAGTTTCGCTGAATTGATCGAGGCTAATATAAATTGGATGCCATGCTTTCGGGCCGAATTTCTTTGACACTCCTGCCATGAAATGTTGCCCGAAAGTGTGCCATCCATGACACAAAATTCAACTGTGAATTATTAATCTATTTCTGATAGTAACCTTTCGAAATATTTTGTGTCCTTTCAAAAAACTCCTCAGAATAGGACAATTACTATGGCTAACCGATCGCTACGCGCTCAAATTGCCCAAGAAACCATTAATATCCTTCACCAGGGTTATTATACGCTTGCAGATGGAAATACCGTTTCCATTATTGATCCTTTGGAAAAAGCAATCAGCAATACCAAGTTATATTTTCCCCAAGACTTTGCCACGATCCTGCCCGAAAGGGACCGGCTATGCGCGGACAAAAGGAACCAATATAGAACCGAATATATCGTGGAGAATTGCACTACATTTGCCGCCGCCCAGAGGATATGGAATGATTATGCCGTGGACGCTTATTGTTTGAACTTTGCGTCGGCAAAAAGTCCGGGCGGCGGTTTCTTACAAGGTAGCCAAGCGCAAGAGGAATGTTTGGCCCGGGCATCGGGTTTGTATGCCTGCATTAACCCCGTGACCGATTACTATGAAAACAATAGAGCCTGTGGAACTGCTTTATATACCGACCATATGATCTATTCCCCGAAGGTCCCGGTTTTCCGAGATGATAACGATGATTTTCTCCAGGAATATTATCCTGCAACCATCCTAACGGCTCCTGCGGTAAATGCCGGAGCTGTTCGAAATAATGAGCCGGAAAACGTGACGCATATAAAACCGGTAATGATCGGCCGCATGGAAAAAGTATTATCGCTTGCAGTGATCCATAACCACGAATACTTAGTTTTAGGCGCTTGGGGATGTGGAGTATTTCAGAATAATCCGCTGGAAATTGCTCAGTGGTTTTTTAATCACCTGGAGGGTGACTTATTTAAGGGAAACTTCCGGAAGGTGATTTTCGCTATTTGGGACAATACCAAGGAGCAAAACATAATCGGGCCTTTTTATGACCAATTCGGACTAAACTAATACCGGGTCAGAATTGTTCAAGAACTGGGCTGGTTTTGTTTTGCCTTTTCAAGGAAGGGGTCTCTGTTTTTTCGCAACTTGAGAAGGCGGAACCAGAAACGGGATAACTCAAAATTTTAGAAGGGAATCCTTTATCTCCGAAATTCGGGGATGATTTATCCAGTCGAAAATAGTGCCTTCAGCCTTTCGAAGTGAAAGGTGGTCCACCAGGGGAGAATGGTTTCCGCCTGCCAACCCATTTGCCAGAATTGCAGCTCCTTGGGCTGCTTGCTTTACCCAAACGTGCTGCAATGATTCCAAGGAATGAAGGTCACCAAAAGGAGTCAAAGCGTTTTTCACTTTCTCGGCAAAGGCTTCCTCATTTTCCAGTAGCTTTCCGGAGAGGACGACCTGATCAAACCTGTGTGCTGCCTGCAATCCACCCATGGCTTTGATTAAAGAATTCAGAAATATTTCACCCTGTTGCTCTGTATCCGGCCAATCGTTGGCACCCCCGGAAAAAAGGTCGGATTTATTCAGTGGGGA
The DNA here is from genome assembly GCA_964588185.1 of uncultured Alcaligenaceae bacterium. Classification (GTDB taxonomy): domain Bacteria; phylum Planctomycetota; class Planctomycetia; order Gemmatales; family Gemmataceae; genus CAZPPD01. The sequence continues at coordinate 1,954 of CAZPPD010000792.1, forward strand.
GAGCAAGTAGGCAACTTCTCCATCCCAAGCACCGCAGCTCCGCCAACCCATCGGTCCGGCGGATCCGCAACTTCCATCGACAATCTTGCCTCCGGAAATCACCAGGCAGGCAGAAAATGCCGTCCCTAATTCCACCAGGCAAAAGGTTGCTTCCGCCAGTGGTTTGCAGAATTTCCCGCTGTACCAATGAAGTGCAGCCGCAGCCACACATAACTTATCCGCCGTCCCGAGGTCGATGCGGTTGATTTTGTTGACCACTGGAACGGAAGGGAGATGGATTACTCCGGGCAGGAAAATGACTGGCAAATTGGAATGGACAAATTCTCGCAGCAAAGCAGAAAAGCCGGTGATTCCCGCCGAAGCCCCTTTTTCATCCGGGCGAGTCAGGGTCATTAAGGCCAGATCGCTTGGCAAACATTCCGCCGAGCGTTTCAGCGGCAGCCCATAGCCGGAAGGCCCGGCAATCAAATCATAAGGGCCGCGATCGTTTAACCAGCGGACTACCTGCAAGGGATCTTTCTGAATATCTTCGCGAGAAAACCGGATTTGGCCTGCTGGAGTTTCGCCGTCCAAGATGAGAATATCCAGGCTGCTGGTTCCGGGATCAGTACCGGCGACGCGAACCATTGCTTATTCCAGGGATTCGGCTAACGCATAAACTTCTTCGGCATCCATGACTTGGTCGTTACTGGAGAAAAGAGCGGCAATGGCGGCTTTGTGGATCTTCATCTTTAATCCTCCCACGCCAATAGCCCCATAACAAATGACCCCGTCTTGCTCCTTGGCTTTGTCCGTAGCTTCGATTCCTTCGATTCCAAGCGGCGGGAAAGCATTCAAATCGATGGCGACCTTCATGGTGGAACACTTGTCCCGGGCTGCTTTCGGCAACAAGGTAACACCGGCTGCTCCAGCCGCGATCACCAATTCTCGATCTGCCAAGGCAGCATCCAGCTCTTCCTCATTTCCGGTAGCGACCGGTTCCAGTTTGGCTTCACTGATTCGCCGGCGAATGTTGTCGCAAACATTACTCGCCCGCTCTTCCTTTCGCGAGGCAACCCGAACTTCGCATCCCGTTCTGGCCAACAAGCGAGCAACCCGTTGCCCCACCGGACCGGTCCCCCCCAGGATAATGACGCTAGTTTTCGCCAGGTCCAGATGTTTCGCTGCAGTCCGAACCGCTGCCGCTGCAGTAGTGTTGGACCCATTGGCGTCCATCAGGATGGAGACCTGCAACCCTGCGGGTGGAATCATATGTTTGCGGGCTTCTTCAAACAGAATTTACCCAAGGGCG
>CAZPPD010000793.1:0-3242 GCA_964588185.1 uncultured Alcaligenaceae bacterium
CGTTACGGCCTTGATTCCCGGGGCATGGGCCAAGGGTGTTTATTGGCTCGCCGTTTGGTGGAAAGAGGCGTAACCTTTGTTACGGTTCGCATGAACTCCAACGGCAGCTGGGATGATCACAACCGAATTGCCGATCGAATGCAAAGCAAAGGTCCAATTTACGACCGAGCCGTGGCCGCTTTGGTAAATGATTTGCACGACCGGGGTTTGAATCGCTGTGTTTTGGTGGTGGCAATGGGTGAATTCGGCCGGACTCCTCGGGTCAATGGTAACGCAGGCCGGGATCACTGGGGCAGGGTAATGAGTGTCCTGCTTGCCGGCGGCGACATCCGCACCGGACAAGTAGTTGGGGCATCCGATTCTAAAGGAGCCGTTCCCCAAGACCGTCCTTATCGTCCCGAAAATGTTTTGGCGATGCTCTACCGCCACTTGGGAATTGATCCTTCGCAAACCATTAACGATCCTTCCGGTCGACCCCGTTATCTGTTAGAAGACCGTGATCTGATTGAAGAATTGATCTAACTAGAATTCATTCGAGCATGTTCATCCTCTATGGGCATGCTCGAATTTTTTCCACTGCTTTATTCTAGTGGCCGAGCCAACCAAACCCCGCCATTTTTTCCGCTGTCACCTCTTTCCGGTGCGCTAAAATCAGCGACATATATCCATCCTCGCGAGTCGTAAACAACATCCAATGGAGCGCCAAACCGTAGTCGTTCGCCTTTGAAATTTAACAACGGCTGGTGATCTATTACTTTGCTTCCATCTTTGGAAAAAGCGTAGGTATGAATTCCCCGGGTAGCGGTATAGAAACAAATTAGCAATCGGCCTTGAAGTGGTCCTGCTTTGGTCCACTCAACGCAGCCGTCAGCACTTGGTCCCTTGTCCTTTTCAAGATTTCGTATCAACAATTTTGGATCAAAATTCGGCTCAGGGAGGGTCCCCACGGGAAGGGCGGACACTTCCCAAGGGTCTTTTTCTCTTGTGGGATTGCCGCCGAGGAGTACCCATTCCTTGCGTGAAGGATTTGGATGCCCGTAATATTTCTCTGGAAGAATGCGAATCAGCATCTCCGCTGGACGAACATTAACCGCGGGCAAAGATTTCCGGGCTGGAGTTTTTTCGCGGGTATCATTCATGTTCACGCCGGCGTAGAGTTGGCCATTGGAATGCCAACATAAATCATAAGCTTCCCGGATGCCGGTAGCATACAGCTTCACCGGACCTTTCTTGGGATCATAGTTTGTAGGAGCATCGGTCCGAACATTCACTGGCAGCTTCTTGGTAAAGGCGAGATGTTTGAGATTGATGGTGAGTGTTGCTGCACTTAGAAGCGTTTCCCGCAATCCACGTTTATTTCCCAACATGGTTAGGGCACCTTGGGAAACGAACAAATTCCCTTTGGGACCGAAAACCAATCCCGTTGCCGGATGATCTCCGGTCGGCAGGCCTATGATGTAGTTTTCGATTTCCATCTTTCTATGGAGGATAGTGATCTTGCTGATGGCTCCGCTGAAATCGTTCGGGCCAAGGCTTTTCTTGCTAAGGCTATCGTGACTTAACCAAAGGATGGTTCGCTCCGGATTTGATTCGGGATCTGCAACCATTGCCAGAAACCGGCGTTTCGGCCGTCGCAATACTATTCGAGGTTTACCAATTGACATCCCGATGGCACTCAAAGGATATTGAACCAGCGATCCATCCCACGTGCAGGCATAAAGCTTTCTCCCCGGTGCGATTGCCATTCCACACACACCATCTCTTCGGTCCAGGCGATGTTTCGTGAATTGAAAGGCGGTCAGATCTTTCTTCGGTGGTTTGGGTGGGGCACCAGTGCGGAAGTGGGATAGAAAGGGTCGAATGGGCCGTCCGCTTGCTGCTTTCAAACGATTGGTAACCTGAATCCGATATCGTTGTTTAGGTTTTAAGGCTTTATTGACAGACAGAGTGATTACGCCCCCTAAATCGGCAGTCACTTTGACGGAAACTGTTTTATTCCGACTGTTCAGCAACAGAACCGACTTCTCATTAACCGTTGCCGGATCGAATTTCGCATTGGTATGGATTTGAATTAGAGGTTCTAAGTCAACATTAGTTGCCCCATCTTTTGGTTTGACCTTTTCTACTCGGAATTGATTTTGTTGGCCTAAGGCACTGGAATGAATGGCAATAAACAAGAAGGCCGCCGGGAGACAAAGTTTCATCAGAATTCCCCATTTAAGATGTCGCTTTAAATGTTATATGGGAATCACGGGGCAAACTCTAAAACGGATGCGATAAACCAACCCAGAACTGAACCGGGGAATCTTGATATGAATCAAGATATCCGATTTTATCAAAACTTAATGTATTCATTTAGGGGAAGATTATATCATCAACCAAAGGATTGACAGGAAGTACGATTAGTTTCTGGCCAAGAATTTTACAAAAGTGTTGTGATTCTGCCATATTGTAAAGAAGTGGGGAATCCCAACGGATTCAAGGGCAATTAAAAGATCTCCTACTGTCAGGCACGGATCAGATTTTTTGGCCTTTTGGGGATGTTTCAAAAACTCTTTAAGAAAATATTTCGATTTCTTAAGTTCCGAAGTTTCCTGTTCTCTTGGTAGAGTCTTAAGCTGGTCCAATAAAAGTTGGCAAATTCCTAATTGGCTTTTTAGAAAACTAATAATTTCGCATTGCCCTGGTTTTGTTTCACTGCAGTTTTTTAATCCTAAATCATATTTCCTTAAGTCTATTTTTTCGACTACTTCTGTTTTGGCACAAGCGCATCCTGAGTCTTTTCGAACAACATCCACTTTTTGATCGAACCTTTTCAAGCCGGTAACCAAAAGGCTTCGAAGATAATACTTTAATCTTTCAGTACACTCCAGCGGCCACAACGGTCAAGATACAAATGTCCATCTCGGTAGCGAACTTGGCAAACCAAGGATCGCAACAAGGTTTCTTTCCCTTTGAACAATCTTGTTTTAGTAAATGCCTTTGCCATATTGGTTTTCTTAAAAATTCACTAATTCGAATCAATGTTTATTTTTCATATTTTATTCATAAACAAAAGTACCGTGTTGGGTATGCTTACTCATTATGTTTTTTGTTCTTTCAAAATTTGGATCTGGCAAAAATGGTTCTGACAACAGCAAATCACCTTTCTCTGGCTTTTCTTGGTTATATGTATTGAAAAATTCCATTCTACTAGTGCAACGCTGCCTTTAAAGGAAGCTTCTTTATAATCTTTGCCTCAT
>CAZPPD010000794.1:0-3242 GCA_964588185.1 uncultured Alcaligenaceae bacterium
GGGGTTCCCAAGGGCAGCTCGCTTGCCGGTTTTCCGTCGCAGGCAAGGATGCGAATGACATAGGGGCCCGGAAGTATGCCGCGGCCATCTTGAGCGGTATCAAACTTGCCGTTTTTTATTCGCGCGTAGCCTTGGATGCCGTCGAACTTTTCCTTGGCGTCGGGGTCAAAGCGAATTTCACCGTCCGGAACTAAATTTCCTTTAAAAGTAACGGTTCCGGATATATCGATCGGCTGTTCGGATGAACTACAGCCGAGTCCGGATACTGCAGTCAGGAAACAGCAAACAAACAGAAACCGTCGGGAAAACAACAACCCGGCAACCATCCATAACTCCTAACCGCTATTTTTATTCCAGGAATTCTCCACCATTTCGGCTTGCCTGGGCCCGATAGACATTCAAATTAATAGTCTCGTTGACAAAGCGAACCGAACCATCGCCCATGGCGAAATTGGTGCCGCCGGGATGTTCGCTTCCAAAGGCCATATCGCTGAAGGTGCCGATCGAGGGTGTGTTGACTGCATTCACCAGATTTCGGCACCCGGAACAAACCGGGGCGTTATCACACCCGCGAACCCAAGACCGGTACCGAGTCCCGGTGTCCTCATTCATCCACGACATCTCGCCGATGGCATAAGTATTTGAGGATCCGTCGGAGATTCCTTGCATGGTGACCCGGGTTTCCTTCTGGAAAATCCCCTGCAAAGCAAATCCACCGTGCGGACCGGAATTATCCACCCGATAATCCAGGCCGGTATTTGGATTGGTTCCCTTCGGCCCCATGACACCGTAATAATGTGTGGTGTAAGGATATTGGCCTCCCACAATCTCCGGGGGATTTTCATGGTGGGGAGAGCCTTTCTGCATTTTTTCCGCCGGGGAAGCCGGGCACATGAAAGCATCTATGCGGTGCTCGATGGCATGGATATTCCGGTTCGCCCCGGTGTAAGATCCGGAACTCAGGTCAAATTCCAAGAACAAGGCATTCTGTTCAATGTACGGTAGAATATAGACATGCCAGCTGAGCTGGTTGTCCGGGCTGCCGGCTAAGGGAAATTGATTGCGTTCTTCGTTGTAAGCATGCACGGCTAAAATAAGTTGGTGCAGATTATTCTGACAGGTCAATCGGTCCGCCGCTTCGCGAACTTTCTGCACGGCGGGAAGCAGGAGTGAGATGAGTATAGCAATAATGGCGATCACGACCAGCAATTCAATAAGGGTGAACGCCATTCGTCGTTTTGCAACGGAGAGAAGCATCAGCTTTCCTTTCACAATCGAGAACTTCGATGAGAAAATGAAATTAAAGATAAGAAGAATAGTTCAATTGTACCTAAATTCTGCGGAGATTATAGATTCAGTTTTTAGCTCGCCACTCGGTTTCTCCCCTTTTTCTTGGCTTGGTACAATTTTTCATCGGCAAGCTGTAAAATTTGATTCGGGGTATACTTTTCGTCGCCATTGGTAATGGAGATACCCAGGCTCACGGTTATGGGTAAAGATTGACCTTCAAATTCAAAAGGGAGCTCGCCGATTAGTTTCCGCATCCGCTCTGCTACCACTTCCGCACCTTCTTTGTTGGTCTCAGGTAAAATCAACACAAATTCCTCACCGCCATAGCGTGCAAATAATTCATCCCGGCGAACCGTCTTTTTGATCCGCGAAGAAAACTCCCGCAGAATAGCATCGCCGCAAAGATGGCCCTGGGTATCATTGATGCTCTTGAAGTGATCCAGGTCCATCATAACCACTGAAAGAGGCCTTTTGTGCCGGGAGGAGCGAACCAATTCCCGTTCCAGGAACTCCAATAAATAGCGGCGGTTAAACGTTTCGGTCAACGGATCGTAAATAGTGAGTTGATAGATAACCTGATGGTATTCGGCTTCCACATTTCCGCCCGACAGAAAACGGTAGATACAACGCCCAACTCGAAGATAATCCCCATCGCGCAACAACGCCCGCTTGATTGGCCGGTCGTTAATGAACGTTCCATTGGTACTGCCGAGATCTTCCGCATAGAAGCCTTCGCTATGCATTTCCAGGCGGGCATGACGGCGGGAAACAGCAGTATCGTCGATCCATATCTCACAATCGGCATCGCGGCCCAGAACGAGTGTTTTTTCCGTCAAAAGATAGCGTTTCCCGATATCCGTTCCGGTTGGATAGATGAAAACCAAGCACGCATCCTGATTCGAAGAAATGGTTGGTTTAGCCAGATTGGTCCGAATTGTGCTGTGCATTTTCTCTCCCGGCCAATTGAATGAGGAAATGATTCCGAGACTCGGTAAGTCCACATTCTTATAAACGTAGGCTCCAGATCTATTAAACCGAGAAGTAACCGAAGTGAAAGATCTTTCTTTGGGCTTTACGAAAATGAAGGGAAATTCAGTGACAAAGGATCTTTCATGTTCCCAAGAAACCCATAAGAAAACTTCAGAAGCGAAATTGGTTTAGTTCCTTAACGGAATGTCTTAAATGAATCCTTTTTGAATTTACTAGGGTGTGACTAGGAGAAGAAGTTGTGAGCGGTATTGCTTCGATTGCTTTTTGGATGGCGCCGGCAGGGGCCATATTGGCATTGGTTTTTGCCTATATGTTTTACCGGCAGATTATGCTGGCCTCTCCCGGCGATGACAAAATGCAGGAAATCGCTGGCTACGTTCGTGAAGGAGCGTTTGCTTATTTGAAGCGGCAGTATTTGGTCGTCGGAATTGTTTTCGCGGTGTTGATGGTCCTGTTGTTGTGGCAGGCGTTCGGATTAAAGCAGCAGCATGGTTTGGTGCCCTTTGCTTTCCTGACGGGTGGATTCTTTTCCGGTCTTGCGGGGTTCTTTGGTATGAACACGGCAACCTTGGCTTCCAATCGGACCACTCAGGGTTGCAAGAATTCACTAAATGAAGGGCTGCAGGTAGCTTTCCGTGCTGGAGCCGTGATGGGATTGGTGGTTGTTGGTTTGGGGCTTCTCGATATTACGCTGTGGTTCATGTCCCTCTATTTCCTGGATCAGGCCGGCGTCATTTCCATGTCGTTGGAACAAATTACCGTGGTAATGCTGACCTTCGGTTTGGGAGCCAGTACCCAGGCGTTATTTGCTCGTGTCGGCGGTGGTATTTTCACCAAATCGGCCGATGTCGGAGCGGATCTGGTGGGGTAAGTGGAATCCAACATCCCCGAAGCTGACCCCCGTAACCCTGCGAGCATCGCAGACAATGGCGTTTCCTCTTTGGCCAAGTGGCTGCGAAATG
>CAZPPD010000795.1:0-3239 GCA_964588185.1 uncultured Alcaligenaceae bacterium
ATTTCAAACATATTTGCAAATAATTAGCGATATATGCCATAAAAAGTCTTGCATTAATCATAATCATTCCGCTAGAATCCATATAAATTTCAGGGACGATAGTTTTATATAGTTCGGTGAAGTAACTATTACATAAATTATCGAACTATGGGTTAAATTCTTCTCAATGTGAGAGGTGTTCTTAACTCCCAAATGGAGGGTATTCATGTCCGCGAAAAAGATCGAAGGTCAATTGGAAAAGCTGAAAGAGCGCATTGACAAGAAGAAAGGCGAACTTTCCGACCTCAGTGCCAAGCAAAAAGACCTGAAGGCTGAATTGAGCCTCGCCAAGAAAAAAGAGAAAGAAGCTGCTTCGGCTGCTAAGAAGCCGGCCGCGAAAAAACCTGCTAAAAAGAAGTAATTTCTCGTGTTTTTTCCCTGGCGGTGGAGTCCTTTGGAGATTGGCTTTGCGCCAAATCTTTCTCTAGGTGTGTTGTCCAAGACTTTACTCGCATTTTAATTTTGCGTTACTCGCCTGGGCACATTTCCAACAAAGAGGGAAATTTTTCCCTCCAATTCGAAGTTTAGATTTCACTAGCCCCTGGTAGTTGGTTGCTATCAGCGGGCTTTTTTAATTGTCCCGGTTATTTTCTGCTTCAGCTTCATTACTTCCTATCAGAGGAATAACCCCAAAATAGAAAGCCATGTTAATTCCAGGCACTAATAGGTAACAAAAGCCTGCTTATTAATATCAAACATACCTTGGTCGGTTATTTTTATGTCCGGGATGACGGGCAGAGCTAAAAATGATAATGCTCCAAATGGACAGGGAAGCTTACATCCAATGGACTGAGCGGCTCGCTCCAGGCGAGCTAATTTTTGACAAACAGTGTTCGCATTTTCACTTGTCAAAAGCCCGGCAAAGGGAAGAGGAAGGTCGGCAAGGATTTTTCCTTTGGACACAACTGCAAATCCACCAGCAACTTCCGCCAAATACTGTACGCATTTCAACATGTCTTCCGGATTGGTTCCCACCACAATCAGATTGTGGGAATCATGAGCAACAGATGAGATTAAGGCTCCCGGCTGATCGAATTGGAACCCTTTCACCAACCCCAAACCTACATTATTAAGCTTTTTATGCCGTTCAATACTGGCGATTAATGCTATATCCTCGGCAGGATTATGTATCCAATATCTGCCATCTAATTGGACGGACTTGGTTTCCAACTTAGTTATGAGTTGGCCCGGAATGATCTCCATAACAGGGACAGGATTGGATTTTATATGTAATTGGAAATGACTTTTATTAAGGGGACCGGTATGGATCGTATTTTCGGGCTGATGGGAAAAGGAAGGAGGGGATTCGATCAATTCGCCACCCTCAGCCACTAAAGTCCCATTTTTGATCACATGAGTAACCAAAAATTCTTCCAAGCTGGAAATCACTGCCAAATCGGCGCGATATCCCGGTGCCACGGCTCCGCGATCCCACAAATGATAATGGCGTGCGGGAATCAACGTTGCCTGCCGCACCGCTTTTTCTCCGGGAACGCCTGCCTGAATGATTTTTCGCAACAGGTTGTCGATGTGCCCATGAGAAACCAACTCCGTCGGCAGAACATCGTCGGTAACTAAAGTCCAGAAGTCTCCAAGCTCATTGGAATTCAACAATGGCAACAAAGCATCCAAATTCCGCGCTACCGAACCCTCTCGGACTTGAACAAGCATGCCTAAGCGTGCTTTTTCCCTAGCTTCTTGGATAGTACCGGATTCATGATCGGAGCGAATGCCGGATGCCGCGAGAGCTTGGAGAACCCGCCCGGTAACAGCCGGCGCATGGCCGTCGATCGGTTTTCCACTGTGATTTGCCGCCAGGAGCTTCTGCAGAACTTCGGATTTTTCATGGAGCAAGCCGGGAATGTCCATCATTTCCCCCAGCGAAAGGATCCGCGGTTGTTTCAGCAACTCATTAACCTTCTCGGCGGAGAGACGAGCACCGGAATGATCCCAATCGACTGCAGGAACGCAAGAAGAAGCGGCAAAAAACAAATCCAATGGAATATTTTCACTGGCTGCCAACAACGTTTCGATTCCGGGGATGCCCAGAACATTCCCCACTTCATGCGAATCGGAAATTAGAGCTGTGGTTCCATGGGGCACGATTACTTTTGCCAATTCCCCCGGCATTAGTAATGTACTTTCCAAGTGCATATGGGAATCTATAAGTCCCGGAATAATAATATGATTTGGTAATGAGATAGTATGATGAGCCCGCCAATTATAATTTCCAACTCCAGCTATCCATTCTCCAACTATTACAACATTGCCTGTTTCTATCTTTCCCGTGAATACATTTACTATCTCTGCATCGGTAATAAGCAGATCTCCCGGCACTTCGCCAAGGCTAACTTGTATTCTTTTTCCTAAGCTTTCTTCGGATAAATTGTTTTTATGGCTGGTCTTCATGGCTATCCTTGTCAGTGTTTATTCTGGCAATGTATGGCATGTTTCTGTACTCTTCGGCCCAATCAATGCCGTAGCCGACGACAAAAATATCCGGAATATCGAATCCTTTATATTTCACTTGGATGGGCTCTGTTCGCCGCGAAGGTTTATCAAGCAAGCAGCAGATTTCGATGGATTTTGGTTTTTTTTCCTTTAAGTGGTTTTGCAGCCAGGTTAAGGAAATGCCGGTATCGATAATATCTTCGACAATAAGAAGGTGTTTTTCGGAAACAGAGGAGAGCACATCCAGATCCAGTCTTACCTTTCCCGAACTTTCCGTTCCCATCCCATAACTGGAAATCTTAACAAAATCACAAAGCACCGGAATGGAAAGTTCACGCACCAAATCCGCTAAAAATACCCAGGCTCCTTTGAGTACGCCGATCAGAACCAAAGATTTTCCGGTGTAATCCCGGGAAATCTGCGTCGCAAGATGCATTACCCGTTGATGAATTTCCTCGCTGCAAAAAAGAGGTTCCAATTCAGGTTTAGCCGCTTGAGTCATGGGCCCCTCAGGAGAATTTCCGCTGAAATTTTACTAAATGGGGAATTACTCGACTTTTCTTGCTGATCATCTTGTGTCATTGGTTATAATTTTGCTACCCCGGAATTTCAGCGATACTTTGAATTTGATTACTTTCCATTAAAACTTAGTAGATTAATGTGAAAAATTCGGCATCGCTTACGTCAGTCAGTATAACTTCTCCTGAGTTGCTCAAGCGCGTTTGCCAGAAAGACCAGGAGGCTTGGAG
>CAZPPD010000796.1:0-3235 GCA_964588185.1 uncultured Alcaligenaceae bacterium
GCAAGTCAATGACCTGGGCTTGTTGGATGAAAAGACGGATGAGCTGCAGAGCCAAGGACAGACAGTGATTTATGTGGCCGTGAACACTCGTTTGGCCGGGATAGTTGCCGTGTCCGACCCAATCAAGGAATCGACGAAGGAAGCAGTCGAAACACTCCACAATCTTGGGCTGGAGATTCTCATGCTGACTGGGGACAACGAGAAAACTGCAGAGACAGTCGCCAACAACTTGCATATCGACCAATATGAGGCCGGTTTAACACCTGATGACAAACAGGAACGGATCAAGTCCCTCAAAAAAGATGGACAAAAGGTAGCAATGGCTGGTGATGGTATCAATGATGCTCCAGCTCTAGCTCAATCCGATGTTGGCATCGCCATGGGAACCGGTACGGACGTGGCGATCCAATCCGCCGGCATCACTCTGGTAAAAGGGGACCTGCGAGGCATTGTCAAAGCGATCCAACTTAGTCGGGGTACCATGCGAAACATCCGCCAGAATCTCTTTTTTGCTTTAGTTTACAATGCCCTTGGCGTGCCAATTGCGGCAGGTGTTCTCTATCCGTTCGGATTCTTGCTTAATCCGATGATTGCTGCGGCTGCCATGAGTTTCAGTTCCGTTTCGGTTGTAGGTAATGCTCTGCGACTACGAAACGTACAACTGTGATAAAATACTACTTAAAGCTGAGTCAATGAAATTGATTTGCAATCGGGGAAAGCCCTTTTCAAAGGCTTGGATCATTCTGAGCATTTGGCACTAAGGATGCATTTTTTTTGTTTGTGCAAATAATGGTTGAAGAAAGGAAATCCCTATGTCGCCACAAAAAGTGGAAACGTTAAAGTATCTCCATCGCGGTGAAATTGCCGCCACTGAAACTTATGTTCAAGCTTTAGATAAACTTGAAAATGATTCGGATACCTCGGTACTCAAAAGCATTCGTGACGATCATCGAGATTTTGCGAACGAACTACGGAAATACATTCATGAGGTAGGTGATGAGCCGGACCATACCTCCGGTGCATGGGGATATTGGACCAAATTCATACAAGGTGGAGCGCAAATATTTGGAAAAGCGGTTGCTTTAAAAGCTTTAAATGAAGGCGAAAAACATGGCGTCAATTCCTATGAAACCGCCTTACACGAGCCAATCCCTCAAGAGTGCAAGGCTGTTATTCGCCATACTTTACTCCCAAAAACAAAAGAGCACGTCGATACTTTGGAACGTATGATGAGTTGATGAGCACATCCAAAACCTATAACAATGCTCAGCGTGAGATTGAAAAGATCTTCCCATTTTTGTGAGGGTCTTTTCCTTCCCAACTTTTATACGCGGTTTCACTTCAGTACGTAGTTGAGCCCCAATTTAATCAGCAATTTAAATTTGAGGATAGAGCAGCGTGAAACAGCTTTCCCATTTTGGATTTTTCTTTTCCTCCCTAAATTCCACCAATGCCAAGGAGAATGAAGCTTTGATGAACCTGGGAACCGGTGAAGACACTCTCCTATTTGTTAATGGGGATACCGTTATCGGCGGTGAAGGAAACGATAGCATTACTCCCGCAGCGTTTAATGAGGATCGTCCTAATGTCCTGGCATTTCTTTTTGGTGGAGAAGGCGATGACGTCATCAACGCCGGTCCAGAGCCGGATGAAATACGGCCCGGCAGTGGTGCAAACACTATAGGTGGAGACCTCAGCAATGATACTCTCATCACTGAAGGCGGCGATGACAATGTGCTGGGTACCCCAGCTTTCCAGATTCCGTAATGGACAGAGCTTTTCGTAAGATGTAAAAACAGGGCCGGAAAGTAGTCCAGCCCTGTTTTTTAGTCTAACTTAGCTGCGGGTATTTCTCTCAAATGGAATAGCACTTTTTTGCTGACCAGGCCTGGTATTGCCATTCCCTGATTTCTCACCACTTGTCTTAAGGGATACATTGGGGGGGTCAGATTCATTTGAGAGATCATTCATCATGTAATCCATGGCGATCCGAAGTCCCTCTATGTGACCTTTCTCTTTCAAAAGTTCCTCAAATCGCCTTCGCAGTTGTTGCAGTTCCTCTCGGTCCCCCTCGCCAAATTTTCTGTGAACCTCGTTTTCTTTGGCGGCGACGAGGGTAGCAGTGTGTTGTTGATTGAGCCTCGCGTATTGTTGCTGCCAATCATCCCGTTCTGCCGTGACCTTATCAACTTGATTTTCCAGTTCTTGGACTTTTTCTTTTAAGTGCTTGGCACCCGTTTGGTAAGTATATTCAGCTTGTAAGACCTCGAATCGACGATCTCGCCAAAGATTGTAGATAGCTCCTACAAAGAAAAGTACCAACAGAGAGAGACCTGCTAATCCCTGAGTCGTGGCAAATGAGGGAATGCCATCATAACCTATTGCGGTGCCTATGGATTGACCCCATTCCCAGAGAGGCCGTGTGTAATCGGGAAACAAAACGACAACAAGAGCAATTAAGCCGCAGGTTATTACTAATCTTTTTAAAAGTCGAGTTGCAGTTCGCATGATTTGCCTCCGTAAAAAAATGAATTAGGGAATGCTAAGACTTGAAACCAGAAGAAGAATTGCTTCGGCAACAATTGAATCTCCGAATTTTTCCCCACTCCGCCAAGTCTTGGCGTACCAACTAACCTTGGGTGCGATTCAAGACCGCTGACTGACGAGCTTAGTAATACATTTTTAGTTTAGTCGCTTCTTCAACCTCTGAACGTTTATAGAGGGTAAAATTGGTAAGAAGCAACGTTAGAAAGAAACTCCGCCTTGGGATTTGTTACTTGTCGTGCTTTCATAGAAACTCCGTTTGCGTTTGGTGCCTTCCTGAAGCATGGAATGGAAAAAAAGGAGATGGACTGATAGTCCGTGAAAAAAGATAAGGCCATTCAAATGCAGCAAAATCCATACCATCTTTTAGACGATTTGGCTCAAATAGTTTTGCAGGTAGTTTTAGAAAATTACAAAGTGTCAAATCCTTACGATAATCAGCAGGACACCAGCATTTCCTGATCCAATAGCATTAATCAGAGATGGTAAAACCGACTGGATCCATTTCCATGGGAAAGAAAACGCGCAGTTTTAGGCGATTGATTGCCCATTAATCCTAATGTCCTTCCCTGCTGGATTTTGCCGTTCTAACTTTTAGGAAATAAGTTTCCAATTTCCTGTAATTCTTGAATCTTTTCAAAGGTTGGTTGATTGAGGTTGATACCTGTCTCATGGCACCTCAATTGCAAAG
>CAZPPD010000797.1:0-3228 GCA_964588185.1 uncultured Alcaligenaceae bacterium
CCAAAGTGAGGACCGGGTTTCGCAGCGGAGTCTGGGTTCCTTGGCATAATTCCAATGCGGACTGGTTATTTCCTTTGATGAAAGGAGATAAATCGCGGGTGCCTTTGACGAACTTCCAGTTTGAAAGCTGATGTTCTTTGCCGTTGAAATCTATGATGGTGATTTTTCGGGGTGCTTCTTTTTCTTGGCTGTGGGATTGCGAAGCAAAGGAAAGCGGGAAAACCAGCAAGCAGATCAGTAATTGTTCTCTGTTCATTTTAATCTCCAAGGTGTTCCATGGTTGGTTTTTCTATGGTTGCCGTCCCAGAGGGTAAGTGCAAGTAAAAAGGAGGGTTTTGTTTGGTCGAAAAGCCGGGATAAAGCCGGCAAAGAGATCTGTCTGATTGCTGTTTCCACCGGATCAAACTGGTGGCAAAGTTGAAGTCGCTTAAAGCTGACCAGTTTAATTAGTGAACTAAAAAAGGGGGACCGAAGTCCCCCTTTGAAGGTATGTCCCGGAGAAATCTCTTTTACTCCAGATCTACATTTTGGAAGCGGAAAGGAATCGTAGCGGTTGCTAACCGGCGGCCGTTGAGGACCAGTTTGGAAGCCTCGCCCACTCCATTGCCTGGGCGGTAGATCAGAGTGAATTCTTGGGTGATTTTGCCATTCACAAAGCGAGTTGACGAATTAGGAACTTGGACTAATTGAAACTGTTGATCCTTGTCGTCCATCAGCACTGGCATGCCCGCGCGGCTGCTGGAACCTTGATTGATTACTCGGCCGTTGACCATTATTCGGTTGGCGTTGCGGATTTGTATCACTCCTCCACCACCTCCCCAAATGCGGATGCCGTTCCGGCCGGCGTTGATTTGGTTGAGATTTTCCATGCGGACGGTTAAGCGAACATCGCCATTGTTTAGCTTGCTGACGGAAACAACCTCCAGGGCCCCGCCGTCTTTGCCTTTCACGGTTTTATTTGCTGCATCCATGATTTTGGTTACGGTAACCAAGGGTTCTGTTGGAGCCAGCATCTGCGTGGTAATTTTTCCGTTGAATTCTTTCAGGGATTTTGATTCCTTTTGGCCTTTTTCAAAACGGACAGTGAATACATTTTGCCGGGAGACGTAGAAGCGATTATTGGTGTTCCTAACAATGAGACGGCCATTGATTGGTTGGACAATGGGATTTGGCTGTTGAGCAGCCGTCTTATCCATGATTAACTCGAGCATCTGCCCGTGATTATCAATGATCTTTTCGATGATCGGGGTACCGGTAACACGAAAGTCTTGTAAACCCGGTTCACCATCAACTCGGAAGGTAAGGGAGGGTTGCCCTTTTTCGTTCATCTTGGTGGAGATCAGTTGAATGCGAACCGCGCCGGCGTAAACGGTTGGGATTTCCTCGGGGGTGCCGTCTTTTACTACGATTTGGTTTGGATTCACCCTTTGTGCTGGAATTGGACGACGAATCCTGCGGAGAATCTGCTTCGCCTTGACCGCCGCGGGTTTTGCTTTTTGGACCTGAGCCTTTGCTTTCTTGGCTTGGATCTGGGCTCGTCTTTGTTGAATGCCGTTAATTCTCCCTTGGATATTTTTGCGTCTCTGTTGCAGGTTGTTTTGGTTGTTTTGTTTTTTTCTTGCCGGAACTTTTTGAATTTGGGGGACGGCTGCTCCGCCGCCTCGGATGCCTTTTATTTGGAATTGTATGGGCAGATTCTGAATGGCTTTCCCGGCTCCTTGAAGCTGCAGTTTGTTCAGCTTTTCAAATTTCTTCATTTGCTGTTGGATGGTCTTTTCCAATTTCTTCAGCACGTCCAACTGACGCTCCAGGGCTTTGGCGGCATTAGGATTATTGTTTTGCAGCTTCCGCAATCGTTCAATCTGCTGTTGTTGCCGTTCCAGTGCTTCTTTCAGCCTTTTCTTTAATTCCTTTTGGATTTTCCCGGGCTGAATCTTAATCGGCGGTACTGCCGGTTGAATTCGAATGGGCGGAACCGGGCGAATGTTGGGCGGTCGATCGTCGGAGGGAGCCGACGCACCAGTGGTTTGGACCAAACCGGCTTTGCGGCAGAGCTGGTCGAAGGCTCTCCAGAAGGTGGTCTTTCCGGTATCCAAAGTGATCTTGCGCTTGCCCAAGATCTCCCGGTCATTAGGGTCAACTTGAATGTCAAAGCCGGTTTCCTTGGCCAATTGGGAGATTGCTTCGGTGACCGGAGTATCTTTCAAATTAAGGCGGACCATCCGGGGGGTCAGCAAGTCGGAGGTGATGATTTGCTGTTCCAGCTTCTTCACAAGTTTGCCGGCGGTTTGACTAACCTCCAGATCTTTACTTTTGGATGCTTCGCGGAGTGCTTTCAAAGCAGGCATGCCGATTTTTTCCAGTTCCAATCGGGCTTTTTCCCGGATGGCGTAGCGGTTGCTTCCCAATTTCTTGATCAGGGATTGGATTACGACCTTCTTATTGGGTTTTTTCGGATCTTCGGATTGAGCCCGGGCCAACCCAGAGGTAATGGCCAACAAAAAGGCGAGAACTAAACAGATGTGACGCATTTCCAACGGCTCCTTTGGGTGCTTGTGGCTTCGAGTCTTAATAGAAGACGAATTTTCCCATTTAGGTAAACAATAAAGGTGAGAACATACTTTTGATTTTGTCAAGGAGATACGATTATCTTCTCTAATATGTTGACGAACGGCAACCGGAAAAGTTTTTGGAAAACCGAAAAATTTAGGTGAGGCAATTGGGAACAAAACTGGATTATTTTCCCGCTGTTAATAAAGGGATCCAGCAAAAATTTTTTTATTATTGACCGCGAGAAACTATATGCACTTTGCTATATTTTAATTCAATTTATTACCTATGGATGGGGATTGCGTGGCTAACACTATGAAAAAAACAAAAAAAGTTCCTAATCGTAACTATTCATTGCAAAATAAACGGAGCAAGGAAGCCATTTTTATTGCCCGTAATAACTACAACCAGAATCCTTCTGCCAAAAATCTGAAAAATCTCAAAACCGCTATTCTCAATTGGGCGGATAAAATATTCCCCTCCAAAGCCAATCAAGAGATTAGCGATTTTTTCAGCAGCCTTCGTGAAGAAGCCACACCTGAGGAAATCCTGGTTGAAGTTGCCGCCTAAGGCTCCGATGCGGTCTATTTTGCAGAAACTAAAATCCTGCACCAGCAAATTACTGACGATTCTTTGGCCAGCAAAGTTACCGGGTATTTTGTTGATAGCGCCGTCAAA